>NZ_JBNPOS010000004.1:0-97042 GCF_050315295.1 Streptococcus sp. SGI.013 | reverse complement strand
AAGAAATTACGATTCGTGTTTTAACCAAAAAGCAACAAAAGAATGTCATTATTGAACAAATGATGTTATACTTTTTACAGGCTGTTCAGATTGACGATGATTTGCAGATTTATCCTAAAGTCATTGCACGAACTAGAAAAAATGCTACCTTGGATTTTGAAATTTATCAAGGGCGTCAAATTGTTTTTAAAGCTATTGTCACAACAAAGTTGAATTAGAAATAGGAGTGAATAAAAAAACTATGATTACATTAAAATCAGCGCGTGAAATTGAAGCAATGGACAGAGCAGGAGATTTTCTTGCCAGTATCCATATTGGCTTACGTGATTTGATTAAACCTGGTGTTGATATGTGGGAAGTTGAAGAGTACGTCCGCAGACGTTGTAAGGAAGAAAATGTTCTGCCACTTCAAATCGGTGTTGATGGACATATTATGGATTATCCTTATGCAACGTGCTGTGGTTTAAATGATGAAGTAGCGCATGCTTTCCCAAGACACTACATTTTAAAAGAAGGTGACCTTTTAAAAGTGGATATGGTTCTTAGTGAGCCTTTAGATAAGTCTATCCTTGATGTGTCAAAACTTAACTTTGATAATGTCCAAGAGATGAAAAAATATACTGAAAATTATTCAGGTGGTTTAGCAGATTCTTGTTGGGCTTATGCAGTAGGTCAAGTTTCAGATGAGGTGAAAGACTTGATGGCTGTAACTAAAGAAGCCATGTATAAAGGGATTGAACAAGCAGTTGTAGGTAATCGAATTGGTGATATTGGAGCGGCCATTCAAGAATATGCTGAAAGCCGTGGATATGGTGTCGTGCGTGATCTTGTAGGACACGGAGTTGGTCCAACGATGCATGAAGAGCCTATGGTACCCAACTATGGGGTGGCAGGTCGTGGCTTGCGTCTGCGTGAGGGAATGGTCTTAACAATTGAGCCTATGATCAACACGGGAACTTGGGAAATTGATACTGACTTGAAGACAGGTTGGGCCCATAAAACACTTGATGGTGGTTTATCTTGTCAATATGAACACCAGTTTGTTATTACAAAAGAAGGTCCTGTCATTCTGACAAGTCAGGGAGAAGAAGGGACTTACTAATAGCAGGGAGAAGATGTGAAAAGCTTTATTGTAAGAATTCGTACTAGTCAGTCTATTCGAGCTTTTTTTGGCTATTATAAAAGTTCAGAGATGAGCCTATCTAGTATTGCTGTTGCTTACTATCTATTATTGACCATCTTTCCTTTTCTGATTCTGTTAGCCAATATTTTTCCCTATCTGAATATTGATACTTCTGATCTGCTTTTATTTTTAAGAGATAATCTTCCAAAACAACTCTATGGAAGTATTGCTAATATTATCCGAGGCATTTTTGATCAACCTTCTAGTGGTTTTTTATGGTTGTCATTAGTGACTGGTTTTTGGACCATGTCACGATCGCTAAATTTTTTACAACAATCTTTTAATAAAGCTTATGATGTTCAAGATCACAGGGATTTTATTGTTTCTTATGCTATTGGTTTGGTAGTTAGTGTAGGGGTTGTGGTTCTTCTAAGTTTAGCTATTGTATTATCAACCTTTGGAAAAACTATTTTAGGTCTAATTCATAGCCGATTGCAATTGGATTCTAAAATGTATTCCATCTTGATGCACTTTGCTCAGCCAGCCACTATCACCATTTTATTTATCATGTTGGCTTTTCTTTACTATCTCTTACCAAATGTTAAGATTAGAAAGTGGCACTATATTTTACCCGGGACTATTTTTTCAAGTTTTGTCTTGGTCTTTACGACAAGTCTTTTTGGACAATATGTCAACTATACCTTAAATCGTATGGTGAACTTACGAAATTTTGGCTCGATTACAACATTTGCGATTATGATTTGGTCCATTTTTTTCGCGCGAGTGCTGATTATGGGAGCTATTTTTAACGCCACTTATCAACGACGGTTTGAGGAAGAGTTCACTCTTAGACGAGGAGATGTTCGAGAACTTATTCAAGCAAGACGTAGCAATGATAATAAGGAGTGATTACCAAATAGGTAGTCACTTTTTTTATGACTTTTGTCATATGATGTCATGACAGATAGGCCTAATTTCTAGTAATCAAAAGCGCTATACTGATAGTGTCAATAAGGAAAAGTAAGAGGAGGAGCTAGTCATGATACGGGTAGAAAATCTAAAAAAAGTGATCAAAGGAAAAGTGATATTAAATCAAATTTCTTTTGAGATTAGTAGTGGTGAATGTGTCGCTTTGATTGGTCCAAATGGTGCGGGAAAAACGACCTTGATGGACTGTTTATTGGGAGATAAGCAACTAAGTGCTGGACAGGTTTTGTTGAACCGAGATAATTCAAAATCTGCTAACAATAAGGCTTCAGTTGCTGTTCTCCCGCAGGAAAATAAGATACCAGAAGATTTAAAAGTGAAAGAACTTTTATCATTCTTTCAAGCTATTTATAAAGATAGTTTGAAAGATGGTGAGATAGATGCTTTACTTTGTTTCTCTGAAGAGCAAAAAAATCAATTGTCACAAAAATTATCAGGGGGGCAAAGGCGTTTGTTAGCGTTTGTTCTTTGCTTGATTGGCAAACCTAAAATTCTTTTTTTAGATGAGCCGACAGCAGGTATGGACACCACTACTCGTCAACGCTTTTGGGGGATTATTGCTGACTTGAAAGAGCAAGGTGTTACGATCTTTTATTCCAGCCATTATATCGAAGAGGTGGAGCATACAGCAGATCGTATCTTGGTGTTGCATCAAGGGAAGTTGTGGCGAGACACGACACCTCATGCTATGCGCAGTGAAGAAAATGAAAAAGAAGTGACTGTTGATCGGCGTTTCTCAGATGTCATTCGACCAGAGTGGGTTTATGATCAGGTCATCAAGCAAGATCGACTTTGTTTTAAAACAAAAGAAATTGAGACCGTTTGGGCTGCCTTACAAGCCAGAGGTTGCCGTATTTCAGATATAGAAGTACAAAATAAAACCCTGCTTAATACTTTATTTGATCAGACAAGGGAGGAGTAATCATGCTACCATTATTAAAAATTGAGGGAATAAAATTATCCAGAAGTTTAGGAACCTTTCTCTTATCTATCGGGATGCCTTTGGTTTTCTTTTTGATTTTTTCATCAACGGTACAACTAGATGATCCAGTAGCTCAAAAAGCCTTTGTGCAATCTTATATGTTGACCATGACAGCTTTTTCGATGTCAGGTTTTGCACTGTTTACCTTTCCTATGATGTTATCAGAGGATCGAAAAAATAACTGGCTGTCTTTTATCGAGCACTCTCCTCTTAGCCTGCCTCGTTATTATCTGTCAAAACTCTTTCGTGTTTATCTTTGTTTCATCTGCTCTATTATGGCTGTCTTTTTAGTTGGTGCTTTAGTAAGAGAGGTGAGTATGACGGGAGAGAGGTGGTTGGTGTCAGCTATTTTACTGCTGATAACCTCTCTCATGTATCTAGCCTTGGGCTTGTTGTTAAGTCTCTTTAAATCTGAGCAAACCATGTCAGTTGTTGCTAATTTGACCTATTTTGTCTTAGCGATTATGGGCGGATCTTGGATGCCGATTAGCCTTTTTCCAGATTGGGTTCAAGAGATTTGTCGTCTGACACCAGGTTATCATGTTAATCATTTAGTTGTCACTTATGCAGAAAAGCATGATTTTATCTGGAAGTCCTTGTTTATTGTGCTGACTTATGCCATAATTTTCTTAGGAACAGCAATGGTGATTCAGAAAAGAAGCGAGGTGAAGTAGCGTGTTTCAGAAAAGAAAAGTTTCGCCCATGTATTTCTTGGGCTTGCTTTTTCTGGTTTTTCCTTTATATTATACGGCTCACTTAGCCATTTATCCTTTTATTGTATTTGCGACGGTACTGTTTGGTGGTGTTTATATCTCACTACTTTATACACAAAACCAAACTTATGAAAAGGTAGCCTGGATTTACCTCTTAGCCTACATTGCTTATATGAGTTTTGCGGGCAATATTCAATTTTCCCTCTTTCTCTTTAATCTCTCAAATCTCTTGACATGGCACTATAGTGAGGATAAGTGGACTTATCGAACGGTGTCTTATGGTATTTTATTAACTAGTTTGTTGATATGGAGTATGGTTGGTCCTTACAGTCTAGATATAACTCTTTTTATGTTTATTCTTCATGCCTTTGCTTTAGCCATGTTTTTTGGTGGACGGATGCAATTGTCTAAGGAAAAAGCAGAGCAAAAACTGCAAGAGCAAAACGCTTCTATCAATCTCTTGATTGCCGAAAATGAACGCAACCGTATCGGACAAGATCTTCATGATACATTGGGTCATGTTTTTGCTACGATGACCCTTAAAACGGAATTAGCCTTAAAGCAATTGGACAAAGGAAATCTTGAGGCGGTTAAAAAGGAGTTATCCGATTTAAATGCAACAAGTAGAAAAAGTATGGTTGACGTCAGAACGATTGTCAATCAACTAAAATATAGAAGTCTCGATGAAGAACTAGAAAGCTTACGACAAGTTTTTGAACTAGCAGAGATTGAGCTGGTAATCAAAAAAGATTATGACAGCCAAAACCTCTCTCCAGTCCTTCAATCTAGTCTAACCATGATGGTACGTGAATTGGCTAATAATGTCATCAAACACGCCTCTGCTCATCGAGCAATACTGAGCCTAGCAGATGAGGGGGATCAGTTGATAGTTGAGATGGCAGATGATGGTCAAGGATTTTCTAGTCAAAGCGAGGATGAACTGCAGTCGCTAAAAAATCGTTTGGCCTTAATCAAAGGAGAGGTAGAGGTTCTCTCACGCCACCATCCAACTTGTGTACGCCTCAGCCTTCCTTTTAGAAAGGAGTAGGAGATGAAATTATTGGTAGCAGAAGACCAATCAATGTTGCGAGATGCTCTTTGTCAACTCTTATTGATGGAAGACGATGTTGACGCTGTTTTTCAAGCAGAAAATGGTCAAGAAGCCATTAGCTTACTAGAAAAAGAAGAGGTAGATGTGGCGATTTTGGATGTTGAAATGCCTAAAATGACAGGTCTAGAGGTCTTAGAGTGGATTAGAGAACATAAAGAGATGAAAGTCGTGATTGTCACAACCTTTAAGCGTACAGGCTACTTTACAAGAGCGCTAAAAGCGCAAGTAGACGCTTATGTCTTAAAAGATCGGTCAACTACAGAGCTGATGACCACTATCCATAAGGTCTTATCTGGTCAGAAAGACTATTCTCCTGAATTGGTTGATGAAATGGCTTTTTCAAGTAATCCCCTCAGCCAAAGAGAAAGAGAGGTTCTACAAGGCATTGCACGAGGCTTGTCCAATCAAGAAATTGCAAAAGAGTTGTTTTTATCAAATGGTACCGTCAGAAACTACGTTACCAGCCTAATGACAAAACTGGATGCCCATAATCGCACAGATGCTCTCTTGATTGCTCAAGAGAAAAATTGGTTATAAAAATAAACAAAAAGAGGATGGGGGTTCCATCCTCTTTAATGCTTATCCTTGAAAATGAGTAGTTTACTGATGATATAATTTAAAACGATAATTAAAACTTGTGCAAATAAGGTTTCAATCGCATTGACGACTTGTAGATTGTGGTTAACAAATTGTCCGATAATTTTGGGGAATCGCTCAACCAACAGATAAGCTAAAACAAGATCTAAGGCCAGTGTTGAGAGTCGTGCCACAAAAAACTTGACAAAGCGCCCCATCCAGCCTGTCCTAACTTGGTTAAAGACGAAATAGTCGTTGGTGAAAAATGCAAAGACAACAGCGGTTATATTTGCAATAACGGCTGAAAGAGTAGCTTGATGTGTGATAGCAAAGAAAGCCATGCGCGTTACCATATAGACAAGGGTTGCTAGAACTCCAAAAAAGAGATATTTAAAAACTTCACTAGATATAAATTTTTTCATAAGGATACTATATCAAAAAAATAAAAAATATGCTATACTAGACAACGTTGCTAGAGCAACCCTTGGTGCTTATTTCCCTTTCACCAAGCATATTAGACGCGGCATGACCGCTAAAGGAGAATTATGAAATTATCAGTAAAAGATCTTACTCAGATTGCCATTGTGGCTGCACTTTATGTTGTATTAACCGTGACGCCTCCCTTAAACGCTATTAGTTATGGAGCATATCAGTTTCGTGTATCTGAGATGTTAAACTTCCTTGCTTTTTATCATCGTAAGTATATTATTGCAGTGACTCTAGGCTGTATGATTGCCAACTTTTTTACCTATGGTTGGTTAGATGTCTTTGTCGGAGGAGGGTCAACGCTATTGTTTGTGACCTTGGGAGTCTATCTTTTTGGACGCTATCGTCAAGAACAATTGTTTAGTGGCTTACTTAACAAAGCCTTTGTTTACTTTTCTTTCTTTTTTGCAGCTTCTATGTTTACCATAGCCTTGGAGTTAAAAGTGATTGCAGGTCTTCCTTTTCTTTTGACTTGGTTTACCACTGCGATAGGAGAGTTAGCTTCACTTTTGATTGGTGCTATAGTGATTGAAAAATTATCTCAACGAATTGATTTTGAGGCTTAAAATTCGCTAAAAAACTTCCAAATTTGGAAGTCTTTTTTATTTTGAAACGGTAAAATATGTTAAAATAAAAGATATGAAGAATCAAATGAAAAAATTGGTGGACCGCTTAAATCAGTACGCCAAAGAATACTATACACTTGACAAGCCCACCGTTTCTGATGCGCAATATGATCAGTTGTATCGTGAATTGGTAGCCTTGGAAGAAGCTTATCCTGATGAGATTTTGCCAGATAGTCCGACTCACCGAGTAGGAGGGCTTGTCTTAGAGGGCTTTAGAAAACATGAACACCTCTATCCTCTGTTTTCATTGCAGGATGCTTTTTCGCGTGACGAATTAGAGGCATTTGATCAAAGGGTGAAAAAAGAATTTCCAAAGGCATCTTACTTAGCAGAATTAAAAATTGATGGTCTATCGATTTCTTTGACCTATACTTCGGGAGTTCTAAGCGTAGGTGCAACACGGGGAGATGGTCGTGTGGGTGAGGACATTACAGAAAACTTAAAACGTGTTCGTGATATTCCTCTTACTCTGACTGAGCCAATCGATATCACTGTACGTGGGGAGTGTTATTTACCAAAAGCTTCTTTTGATAAGATCAACTTAGAGCGTCAAGCCAATGGTGAGGCGGAGTTTGCCAACCCAAGAAACGCTGCAGCAGGGACACTTCGTCAGCTAGATACAGGAGTAGTGGCTAAAAGAAATCTGGCAACTTTCTTGTACCAAGAGGCAGGACCTACAGATCAAGTTAGCCAAGAAGCTGTTTTGCAGCAATTTGAACACTTAGGATTTGAGGTTAATCCCATTCGTCTTGTTTCATCGAATATGGCTGATATTTGGGCTTTTATCCAAGATATTCAAAATAAACGAGATCAACTGCCTTACGATATTGACGGCATCGTGATTAAAGTAAATGACTTAGCTATGCAAGAGGAGCTAGGATTTACTGTTAAAGCCCCACGTTGGGCCGTAGCTTATAAATTTCCTGCTGAAGAAAAGGAAGCAGAAATCTTATCAGTGGATTGGACTGTTGGACGAACAGGTGTTGTCACACCAACCGCTAATCTTACGCCGGTACAGTTAGCAGGGACAACAGTAAGTCGTGCCACGCTACACAATGTGGATTATATTGCAGAAAAAGATATCCGCATCGGAGATACGGTAGTGGTGTATAAAGCAGGCGATATTATCCCAGCAGTTTTAAATGTGGTCATGTCTAAGCGTGCTCAACAGGAACCTATGTTGATTCCGCAGCAATGTCCATCTTGTCAAAGTCAGCTACAACATTATGAGGATGAGGTCGCTCTGCGCTGTATCAACCCACTTTGTCCTAGTCAAATTTTAGCACGTCTAGAACATTTTGCGAGTCGAGATGCGATGAATATCGTTGGTTTAGGTCCATCAGTAATGGAAAAACTTTATCAAGCTGGTTTGATTCATGATGTGGCAGACCTTTATCAATTAAAAGTTGAAGATTTCTTGCAACTAGATGGTGTTAAGGAAAAATCTGCTCAGAAGTTTTATGATGCGATTCAATCTTCTAAAGCCAATTCTGCTGAAAAGTTATTATTTGGTTTAGGGATTCGCCATGTTGGTGCCAAGGTCAGCAAGCAACTTTTGGAGGAATTTGGGTCTATTTCAGTACTGGTTCAAGCTGAAAAAGAAAAGATTGCTGCAATTGATGGTTTAGGGATGGCTGTTGCGGAGTCTTTAGCAACTTATTTTGCAACACAAGGTAGTCAAACACTCTTAGAAGAACTAGAAGAAGTAGGGGTTAATCTCACTTACTTAGGACAAAAAGTAGCCAGTGATGCCATGCTTTCAGGTTTAACTGTTGTCTTGACTGGGAAGTTGACCACACTAAAAAGAAGTGAAGCTAAGGACAAACTAGAACGTTTAGGAGCTAAGGTCACATCTAGTGTTTCTAAAAAGACAGACCTTTTAGTAGCAGGAATAGATGCTGGTTCAAAGCTTGAAAAAGCACAGAGTCTTGGCATTGAGATTCGTGATGAATCATGGTTAGCAAGTCTTTAAGTATCGAGGAAAATAAATGAAAAAACATAGATTACGTGCTCGTTTGATTTATAACCCAACATCGGGCAAGGAATTGATGAAAAAAAGTGTGGCAGATGTTTTAGATATTTTGGAAGGCTTTGGTTATGAAGCCTCTGCTTTTCAGACAACCCCTGAGCCTCATTCAGCTATGAAAGAGGCTAATCGTGCGGGTTTAGCTGGTTTTGATTTAGTTATTGCTGCTGGTGGGGATGGCACCATCAATGAGGTGGTATCTGGCATTGCACCGTTAGACAAACGCCCAAAAATGGCAATCATCCCAATGGGGACAACTAATGATTTTGCTCGTGCTTTAAAGGTTCCAAGGGGGAATCCTATTGAAGCTGCCAAATTGATTGGGAAACAACAAACCATTTTAATGGATATTGGTCAGACAGACCGAGGAAAATATTTTATTAATATTGCCGCGGCAGGCAGTTTGACAGAGCTAACCTATAGCGTTCCTAGTCAGCTTAAAAGTGTATTTGGCTATTTAGCTTATTTGGTTAAAGGGGCAGAGCTCTTGCCTAGGGTGCAAAATGTACCTGTCAAAATTTTTCATGACCATGGTGTTGTTGAAGATGAAGTCTCTATGATTTTTGTGGCCTTGACAAATTCAGTAGGGGGATTTGAAACCATTGCTCCTGATGCTAAATTAGATGATGGAAAGTTCACTTTAATTCTAGTAAAAACCGCTAATCTGATTGAACTGACCCATATCATTGGTTTGATGTTAAATGGTGGACGACATATTAGTCATAGTAAATTAGAATATATTAAGACATCTTATTTGAGGATTGAACCCCAGGATCCAAAAGCGCGTCGTCTAATGATTAATTTAGATGGTGAGTATGGAGGAGATGCACCTGTTGAATTAAGAAATTTAAATAATCATATCGAATTTATCGCCAATACCGATGAGATTGCTGATGATGCGATTACTCTAGATACAGAGGAATTAGCAATGGAGGCGATTGCACAAAAATTTGTTCGTGAAGTCGAATATTTGGATGAAAAGATAGAGATGAAAGAGGTTGATGAGGATGGAAAACCAAGTAATACTACATTATCATAGCCAATCAGGCTCATACTTTGATTATAGTGTCTGGCAGTGGATAGAAGGTGAAAATGGGTGGGATAGCCATTTTGCCCGCTTTGATTCTTTTGGGATTGTTGCTAACCTTTCTTATCCAGCACAGCATCATTTAAGCGATGTTTATTTGATGGTGAAAAATTCAGATTGGTCCAAAAAAACACAGGATTATTGTATCCATAGAGATTATGGGATTGCAAAGGCTGAGGTTTGGATTGTTGAGGGGGATGATACTGTTTATTATTCCAGACAAGCGGCGGTAACCAGTCATCATTATCGTTTTCGTCAACCACATGCTTTTGATATGGCCTTACACAGCTATCGATTTGATCGTAAATGGGGCTATTCGGGATGGCTAGGGTTTTCTTATCAGAAGGAACAGACGGAATTTAGGCTATGGGCTCCGACAGCTCAAAGAGTAGAATTGATTTTATATAGTTCTACAGATGATAAATCTAGTGTTGAGCGTGTTGTTAAAATGGAGCGTGGGCATGCTGAAAATTGGGAAGATCATACACATAATACTCACGGTGTTTGGTTTACGACAGTTTCAGATGATTTAAATTATAGGGCTTATTGCTACCGTGTCTATTACCGAAAACGAACTTTTAGAGACACAAGAGACCCTTATGCTATTGCAACCACTGCAAATGGTAGAAGATCTATTGTCATTGATAAAGCGGATTTAGTGCCAGAAGGTTTTTCAGTCAAGCATGGTGCAGAGGCGACATGGCGTTTAGCCAATCCTAACCAAGCGGTTATTTATGAGATGCATGTCAGAGATTTTACAAAGTCTGAGACCTCGGGTGTTCGATTGGAGAATCGTGGTAAGTTTTTAGGTGCTATCGAAACAGGGACTAAGAATATTTATGGGGATAAAACTGCCTTTGATTATGTCAAGCAGTTAGGCATTAATTATGTTCAGTTTCAGCCATTATTTGATCATCACCAGATAATTGATGAAAATGGTGATTATGCTTATAATTGGGGATACGATCCAGAAAATTATAATGTTCCCGAAGCGAGTTTTACTTCAAATCCTCATGCCCCTTCTGTCCGTATTTTAGAGTTAAAACAGATGATTCAAGCCTATCATGATGCTGGAATTGGCGTCATCATGGATGTGGTTTATAATCATACTTATTCTTCTCGAGATTCTGCTTTCCAACTATCCGTTCCTGATTATTACTATCGTATGAATCCAGACGGCTCTTTCCAAAATGGAACAGGCGTTGGTAATGAAACGGCTAGTGAGAAAGAGATGTTTAGAAAATATATGATCGACTCCATTTTATATTGGATTGAGGAGTATAATATTGACGGCTTTCGTTTCGATCTGATGGGGATACATGATGTGGAAACGATGAATGCGATTAGAAAGGCTGTAGATGCTATTGATCCTAATATTCTTCTTTATGGAGAAGGTTGGGATATGGGAACAGGCCTCATGCCAGAAGATAAGGCTAAAAAAGGAAATGCCTCTCAGATGCCAAGAATTGGCTTCTTTAATGATGATCAAAGGGATGCTGTTAAAGGAGCGGAAGTTTATGGAGACTTCAAAAAAGGTTTTGTTTCTGGAGAGGCAACAGAAGATAAAGTGGCTAAAGCTATTTTGGGAAGTGGTGAGTTATCTCCTTATCTAACGCCAAGTCAGGTCTTAAATTATGTAGAAGCCCACGATAATTATAATTTAAACGATCTTTTCTTAGAGCTCAATCCTGATGATAATCAAGATGTCCATATTAGACGTGTAGAAGTCGCAACAGCTATGAATCTTTTGATGCAAGGGATGAGCTTTATGGAGTTGGGGCAAGAATTTTTACGCACCAAACTCTTTCCAACAGGTGAAAATGCTGAGTTGACTCAAGAAGATAAAGAGCGAGCGATGAATAGTTACAATGCTCCAGACCAAGTGAACCAAGTCAATTGGAATAATGTGACTATTTATAAAGCCAGTATTGAGTTTATCCGTCAGATTATTCAACTGAAAACAAGCGTTAGTGGCTTTTCTTATCAAACATTTGATGATATTTTAAACCATGTTTATGTTGAAACTGCAGAACATGGTTCAGGATTTATTAGTTTCACAACTAAAGATGAGCGTTCTTTTAAAATAATTTTCAATATTATTGGAAAAAACGTGAAAATTAGCATGACAGACCATGAAAAATATGATATACTAGTGACAAATGAAAAGCGCTTACAACAAAGCGCACTATCGCTAGAGCCGTTAACAGTAGTGGTCTTTGAAAAGAAAAAATAACCTGATATTGTTTTCAGGTTATTTTTGTTTACTTTCAATTTTCAGAAAATTAGCTATATTGAATACGGTTACACATGAAAGGGTGATGGAATGGATACACAAGAAGCGTTGTGGACTTTTGGTATTGGAGAAAATTATCAGGCACAGGATTATTTTGGTTGTCATTTAGCCGAGGATGGAAAGCACCATGTTTTTAGAGTTTGGGCACCAAATGCTAAAGCAGTTTCGGTCATTGGTGATTTTACCAATTGGGGAGAAAATCCACTTCCTATGACGCCTAATGATGCTGGTGTCTGGGAAGTAGAAACAGACCTAGCGAATGAAGGACAGATTTATAAGTATTTGGTGACACGTGCTAGTGGTCATGTAGTTGAAAAGATTGATCCCTTTGCAGTATATTTTGAAAAACGGCCAGGAACAGGGGCAGTGATTAAACATCTAAAACCTAAAAAATGGAAAGATGGACTATGGTTAGGAAGAAGGAGGCGTTTAGGGTTTAAACAGCGTCCCGTTAATATCTATGAGGTTCATGCAGGGTCATGGAAAGTTCATGAAGATGGTCGTCCTTATAATTTTGAAGAATTAAAAGAGGAGTTGATTCCATATCTAGTTGATATGCATTATACTCATGTTGAGTTTATGCCCTTGATGGCTCATCCTCTGGGAATGAGTTGGGGCTATCAGCTGATGGGGTATTTTGCTTTTGAATCAACCTATGGTACTCCTGAACAGTTCCAAGATTTTGTTGAAGCTTGCCATCTTCATAATATTGGTGTTTTGGTTGATTGGGTACCAGGACACTTTACGATTAACGATGATGCTTTAGCCTATTTTGACGGGACACCCACTTTTGAGTATCAAGATCATGATCGCGCCCACAATTATGGTTGGGGAGCCTTGAACTTTGATTTAGGGAAAAATCAAGTCCAATCATTTTTAATCTCAAGTGCTAAATTCTGGATTGATACTTACCATATTGATGGGATAAGGGTTGATGCTGTCAGTAACATGCTTTATTTAGATTATGATAGTGGTCCTTGGAAACCCAATAAAGATGGGGGTAATCGCAATTACGAGGGATTTGGATTTTTACAAAAATTAAATCGTGTCATAAAAGGTTATTATCCAGATGTGATGATGATTGCTGAGGAAGCAACAGCGGCGACAAGCATTACAGGTCATCAAGAAGATGATGGTTTAGGGTTTGATTATAAATGGAATATGGGATGGATGAATGATATCCTAAAATTCTATGAGGAAGATCCTGTTTATCGTAAGTATGACTTTAATTTGGTTACCTTTAGCTTTATGTATCTGTTTAGTGAAAATTTTGTTTTACCATTTTCACATGATGAAGTTGTACATGGTAAGAAAAGCATGATGCATAAAATGTGGGGGGATCGTTATAATCAATTTGCAGGACTTCGCAATTTATATACCTATCAAATCTGTCATCCTGGTAAAAAACTTCTTTTTATGGGAAGTGAATTTGGACAGTTTTTAGAATGGAAATATGATGAAAGTTTAGAGTGGTCTAATCTTGAAGATGAGATGAATGCCAAAATGAAAGAGTTCACATCTACTTTGAATCAGTTGTACAAAGACCATAAAGTACTTTGGCAAATTGATGATTCTTATGATGGTATAGAGATTATTGATGCAGATAATCGTGACCAAAGTGTCCTATCATTTATCCGAAAAAATGAGAAGGGTGATCTCTTAGTGTGTGTCTTTAATATGGTTCCTGTTGAGCGAAAAGATTTTACCATAGGTCTTCCTCAAGCAGGGATTTACGAAGAGATTTTAAATACAGAACGGGAAGAATTTGGTGGTGTTTGGAAAGAAAATAACCCTATCACTCGAACTCAAAGAGGGTCTTGGAAACACTACGATCACACATTAAGCTTTACACTTCCAGCGCTTGGGGCAAGTATCTGGAAAATTAAACGTCGTTTAAAAAAATAATAAATTCTTGGAAGGAAGAACTAGATGAAGAATGAAATGTTAGCACTAATCCTTGCTGGTGGTCAAGGAACACGTCTTGGGAAATTGACACAAAGTATTGCTAAGCCAGCTGTTCAATTTGGTGGACGTTATCGCATTATTGATTTTGCCTTGTCCAACTGTGCCAATTCAGGTATTAACAATGTTGGTGTCATCACACAATACCAACCCTTAGCCCTTAATAGTCATATCGGTAATGGATCAGCCTGGGGGCTTGATGGTATTGATTCTGGTGCAACGATTTTACAGCCTTATTCCGCTACAGAAGGAAATCGTTGGTTTCAGGGAACTAGTCATGCTATCTATCAAAATATTGACTATATTGATAGTATTGATCCAGAATATGTGTTAATCCTATCAGGTGACCATATTTATAAAATGGATTATGATGATATGCTACAAACGCATAAGGACAATTTAGCTAGCTTAACAGTTGCCGTTATCGATGTTCCATTAAAAGAAGCTAGTCGTTTTGGAATTATGAACACTGATGCTAGCGATCGTATCGTTGAATTTGAAGAAAAACCAGCAGAGCCTAAATCAACAAAGGCTTCTATGGGAATCTATATTTTCACTTGGAAACGTCTTCGTGAAATGTTAGTAGATGCTGAGAAAAATACTATTGATATGTCTGACTTTGGACAAAATGTCATTCCAGCTTATATTGACTCTGGTGAACGAGTTTACACTTATAACTTCAACGGCTATTGGAAAGATGTAGGGACAATCGAATCCCTATGGGAAGCCAATATGGAGTATATTGCTGTTGATAATGAGCTAGATAGTCGTGATCGTTCTTGGAAAATCTACTCTAAAAACCAAATTGCACCACCAAACTTTATTACAGCTGAAGCAGAAGTGAAAGATTCTCTGGTTGTTGATGGCTGCTTTGTATCAGGGAAGGTGGAACATTCTATCTTATCTACAAATGTTCAGGTTAAAGAAGGCGCAGAGATTAAAGATAGCTTTATCATGAGTGGTGCTAAGATTGGAGCGGGTGCTAAAATTACACGTGCCGTCATTGGTGAAGGCGCAGAAATTGGTGAGGGTGTTGTCATTGATGGCACAGAAGAAGTACAAGTCGTTGGATATAATGAGGTAGTGGGGGTACCAAATGAAGATTGATAAATATTCTGCAATTTTAGGAAACACAGTTGGTTATCATGATATGGGGGACTTAACGGCAAATCGTCCTCTTGCTAATCTTCCTTTTGATGGGAAATATCGTTTGATTGACTTTCAATTATCAAATCTTGCAAATGCTGGTATCCGAAGTGTTTACGGTATCTTCCGTGGTCAAAATATCCGTTCAATTTTTGATCATATTCGTAGTGGTCGTGAGTGGGGCTTAAACACACTTTTAAGTCATTATTTCTTAGGATTTCATAATGCAGATGATGAAATTGATACTGCAGACAAAGACTACTACGAACAAATCTTGACTTACTTAAAACGCTCTGGCAGTGATCAAACGATTTATATGGGTTGCGATATATTATGTAACATCGATCTTCAACAAGTACTTCATTTACACAATGCCAATCAACGTGAAATGACAGTGGTCTATAAAAAGCTTCCTAAAGCACAGCTATCTCCTGTCAATGAAATTCTTGTGATGGATGAAACTGACACTGTTGTTGGGAAAAAAGAGTTAACAGATGTTAATGGTGATTTAGAGAAGATGTCAACAGGGATTTATATCGTTAATACACCATGGTTAATTGAAAAATTAGAAGAAGAAGTTCAAAAAGAAGAGCCAATGAAATTACGCTTCTTATTGAGACAATTATTGGTAGAATCAAAAGCACTAGGATTTGAATACACAGGCTATGTAGCAAATATCAACTCTGTGAAATCTTATTATGATGCGAATATGGATATGTTAGATCCACAAAAATTCTACTCTTTACTTTATTCTAACCAAAAAATCTATACCAAAGTTAAAAACGAAGAATCTACTTACTTTGATGATAAATCACATGTGACGAATTCTCAATTTGCATCTGGTAGTGTTATTGAAGGTACAGTTGATCATTCCATTATTTCACGTAGCTGTCATATTGCCAAAGATGCTAGTGTCAAACGTTCTATCATTTTCCCTAAGGTGAAAATTGAAGAAGGAGCAGTGGTTGAATATGCCATCATTGATAAATCCGTTACGATTCCAGCAGGGGTGACTATTCGTGGAACAGAAGATCATCCAGTTGTGATTGGTAAAGGACAAAAAATTAGCGGAGATGTAGTTTAATGAAATTGTTATTTGTGGCGGCAGAGGGGGCTCCCTTTGCCAAAACAGGAGGATTAGGTGATGTCATTGGGGCATTGCCTAAATCTCTTGTTAAAAAGGGAAATGATGTCCGAGTCATTCTTCCTTACTATGATGTTGTGGATCAAAAGTTTGGTTATGAAGTAGAAGATGTTCTCTATTTTTATACCAATGTCGGTTGGCGTCACCAATATGTTGGGGTTAAAAGAATTGTAAAAGATGGTGTCACCTTCTATTTTATTGATAATCGTGATTATTTCTTCCGTGGTCGTGTTTATGGAGAATGGGATGATGGCGAACGCTTTGCATTCTTTCAGCTTGCAGCTTTAGAATTGATGGAAAAAGTTGACTTTATTCCAGATATTTTACACGTTCATGATTATCATACTGCGATGATACCTTTTTTATTGAAGGAAAAATATCATTGGATTCAAGCTTATCAAGGGATCAAAACAATCTTTACCATTCATAATATTGAGTTTCAGGGTCAGTTTGATTCTGGTATGCTTTGGGAACTATTTGGTGTAGGCTATGAACGTTATGCTGATGGGACTTTGCGTTGGAATGATTGTTTAAACTGGATGAAAGCGGCTGTTCTTTATGCAGATCGTGTGACAACAGTTTCACCAAGTTATGCGCATGAAATCATGACTCCTGAATTTGGTAAGGGCTTGGATCAAATTATGCGCATGGAGGCAGGTAAGGTATCAGGTATTGTTAATGGGATTGATACTGAATTACTAGATCCTGAAACTGATAAACATCTGGTAGCTCATTTTTCAGTCAAGGACTTATCTGGTAAGGCTATCAATAAAGCAGCCCTTCAAGAGCGCTTAGGATTGCCAGTTCGAGCAGATGTTCCCTTGATTGGAGTTGTTTCGCGCTTAACAGACCAAAAAGGTTTTGATGTTGTCGTAGATGAGCTTCAACATATCCTACAACAAGATGTTCAAATTGCCTTGCTTGGAACAGGCTACGCTGACTTTGAACAGGCTTTTGCATGGTTTGCGCAAGTTTATCCTGAAAAGTTATCAGCTAATATTACTTTTGATTTAGAATTGGCTCAACAAATTTATGCAGCCAGTGATCTCTTCCTTATGCCAAGTGCTTTTGAACCATGTGGTCTATCACAAATGATGGCGATGAGATATGGCAGTTTACCATTGGTCCATGAAGTAGGAGGTCTTAAAGACACAGTGCAACCTTATAATCCTTATGATCATTCTGGAACAGGATTTACTTTCAAAGGTTTAACAGGCTTCTGGTTGACTAAAACCCTAGAAAGAGCCCTTGATGTTTATTGTCATCATAAGGAAGATTGGAAAGCCCTACAAGAACAGGCTATGACAAGAGATTTTTCTTGGGATACTGCAAGTAATGCTTATCAAGAACTTTATCAACATTTGCTTTCATCATAAGGAAAAAGAAAGATGCAACTGACAAAAGAAAAATTTATTCGTGATTTTAAAGACACGCTCCATGAAGAACAACTGATTAAAGTCGTTGATGCTACACCAACTGAATTATTTACCTCTTTAGCAAAAGTGATCCGTAAGTACTATACGCCCCTCTGGTTGGAGAGAAATCGGAAGATATCAGAAAATCAAGAAAAAGTAGCCTATTATTTTTCAATTGAATTTCTACCAGGACGTATGCTAGAAACCAATCTTCTTAACTTAGGGATTTTAGACATTGTAAAAGAAGGCTTTGCGGAATTAAATGTTGACTTTGATGCTGTAAAAAATGCAGAGCATGATATGGCATTAGGTAATGGTGGTCTAGGACGCTTGGCAGCAGCATTTATGGACTCATTAGCCACAACAGGCTATCCAGGTTTTGGTAATGGTATTCGTTACCAATACGGGTTGTTTAAACAGCGCATTGTTGATGGTTATCAAGTTGAACTTCCAGATTCATGGTTTGGATCAATTGGTAATGTTTGGGAGACACGTAAGGATCATAACATCGTAGATGTCAAACTATTCGGGGATGTTTATTTAAGCGCAGACGAAAACGGGAAACTGGTGCCAGTTTATGAAGGGGCTCAGGTTTTGAGAGCTGTTCCTTATGATGTTCCTCAAATTGGATTTGAAAATGACAATATTAACAATCTGCGCCTTTGGGATGTTGAGATTCCTGAAGAGTATGAGCTATATTATCCTACATTAGAATCTCGTCGTAGAGTAGAAGATATTACAGCCATCTTGTATCCAGATGATTCAAACTATGAAGGAAAGCAGCTTCGCTTAGTTCAAGAGTACTTTATGACCAGTGCAGGTTTGCAGACAATTATCAAGTCTTACCTCAAGCAAGGATTACCTCTTGAGCAGATTCATGAAAAAGTATCTGTTCACATTAATGATACTCATCCAGCTGTTGCTCCAGCTGAGTTTATGCGTCTCTTGGTAGATGATTATGGTTTGGATTGGTCAACTGCTTGGAATACGACTGTTAAAACCATGAGTTATACCAATCATACCATCTTGTCTGAGGCTCTTGAAAAATGGGATTCCGAACTCTTTAAACACGTTCTTCCTCGTGTTTATCAGATTGTTCTAGAAATTGACAACAGATTTGTAGCAGAGATGGCTCAAAAAGGGATTGACTCTGGGGTGATTAATCGCACGCGGATTGTAAAAGATGGGCAAATCCATATGGCTAACTTAGCTATTATCGGAGGACACTCAGTCAATGGTGTTGCGAAACTTCATACAGAACTACTTAAAGAAGATACTCTACATGACTTTTATCTTTTATACCCAGAGAAGTTTAATAACAAGACAAATGGTATTGTGCAACGACGTTGGACACAAATTGCAGCACCAGAATTATCAAAAGCGATTGATGAAACAATTGGAGAAGCATGGCGTTCAGATATTCATGAGCTTCAAAAACTAAAAGCTTATGCAGATGATACAGCTGTTTTAGACAATTTTTATCATGTTAAGCAAGAGGCTAAGGCTAAGTTGGCACGATATATTTTTGAAACAACAGGTGTTGAAGTTTCAACAGAAGCTATTTTTGATGTTCAGGTCAAGCGCCTACATGCTTATAAACGCCAATTACTAAATGTTCTTCATATTATTAAACTCTACCTTGATTTAAAAGATAATCCAGATAAAGATATGGTACCACGTGTCTTTATTTTCGGAGCCAAGGCAGCACCAGGCTACCATTTTGCCAAGTCTGTGATTAAGATTATCAATGAATTAGCAAATTTGATTAATTATGATGATAGTTTGCAAGGGAAATTGAAGGTTGTCTTTCTTGAAAACTATAATGTGAGTTTAGCTGAACTGATTATTCCTGCAGCAAATGTCTCAGAACAAATCTCGCTGGCATCAAAAGAAGCATCTGGAACATCAAATATGAAGTTTATGATGACAGGAGCGATTACATTGGCAACACTTGATGGTGCAAATATCGAAATCAAAGATGAAGTCGGAGATGATAATATTGTGATTTTTGGTATGGATAAAGACGCTGTTTATGCCCATTACGCCGCACATGACTATTATGCTCGCGGGGTGTATGAAGCTAATCCTGTGATTAAACGTGTTGTCGATAGTTTCATCAATGGCACTATTCCAAATAGTCAAGCAGAGGGAACAGAGATTTATGAAGCACTGATTACGCATAATGATGAATATTTCTTGTTAGAAGACTTCCCTGCTTATGTAGAAGCTCAAGAAAAAATTGATCAGCTTTACCGTAATCGCGCACAGTGGTCTCGTATGAGTTTGTTAAATATCGCTAACTCAGATAAATTCACATCAGATGACACGATTACAGAATACGCAGAAGAAATTTGGAATCTTAAAAAATAATGTTCAAATGGGACGGTATATCCGTCCTATTTAAATAGGAAGAAAAGTCTATGAAAATGAATGTAAAGTTTTTGAAAGCAAATCATAACCTTAACGATAAAGGTTAGGAATGGTTTAAGAAAAGCGAAAGAAATCGCTTATTTTCATTGACAAACTTTAAAAATAGGACTAAACTAGACAGGTAAAATTTTTTAATAATGGAGGAATTCGAAATGAATTTAGCTATCTTAGCACTTGGTATTGCAGTTATGGGTGTTAGTATCGGTGAGGGTCTTCTTGTCGCTAACGTTGCAAAAGCTGCAGCACGTCAACCTGAAATGTATAGCAAATTGCAAACATTGATGTTTACAGGTGTTGCCTTTATCGAAGGAACATTCTTTGTTCTCTTTGTCTTTACATTCCTCGTAAAATAGGAAATCAATTGTAATTATTTTCTATTCTAAAAGGGGGAGAATATGGAGTCATCAGAAAATTTAGTAGTCCAATTTTTAGGAATACATTTTGATGTGACAATTCTTATCATGTCTCTCTTGGTGGTTTTATCAGCCTTCTTATTGATTTATTTTTCAACGAGAAAAATGTCTGTAAAACCTAAAGGGAAGCAGAATGTGATTGAATTTTTGTATGAGTTTGTTCAAGGTGCCATTAGTCAAAACTTGGGCAAATACACCAAAGATTATAGTCTGTTTTTCTTTGTCATCTTTTTCTTTGTATGGTTTTCCAACTCTATCGGTTTGCTAAGTAAGGTTGAACTAGGCGGATATAACTTTTGGACATCTCCAACAGCTAGTTTTGGTATCGATCTTGGACTGGCTCTAATCGTAGCCTTGGTTGTTCATATTGGGGCTATTCGTAAAAAAGGAATGAGCCACTATTTAAAAGGCTATTTGGGAGAAATGCCTGCTATGCTTCCAATGACTATTTTAGAGCAATTTACTAATGTTCTTTCACTAGCTGTTCGTTTATTCGGTAATATTTATGCCGGTGAGGTGGTAACGTCTTTAATTGTCAACTTAGTTGGTATCAACATCTTTTTGGCCCCACTATCATTTGGGATAAATTTGGTTTGGACAGCATTTTCGCTATTTATCGGTAGTATTCAGGCTTATGTATTTATCATTTTATCTTCCAAATATGTTGGCGAAAAGATTTTGGATGAGGAAGAGTAATTAGAGGGGAGAGACATAGTGGAATTACTAATTAATGCAACAACGCTTGGTAATCTGATTATCGTGACTGGCTCAGTTATTCTTTTGTATGTTCTTATTCGTAAGTATGCTTGGGAGCAAATTACAGGAATCTTCGAAGCGCGTGAGCAGAAAATTGCTTCTGATATTGAAGGTGCAGAGCAGTCTTTAGCGCAAGCAGAAGAATTGAAAGAAAAACGTGAGCAACAGCTTGCTCATGCAAGAGAAGAAGCAGGTCAAATTGTAGAAACTGCTAGACATACTAGTCAATCAGAAGGTGATAAAATCATCTCAGAAGCACGACTAGAAGCTGGTCGCCAAATTGAACAGGCGAAACAAAATATTGAACAAAGTAAAGCAGAAGCTGTCGCAAGTGTTAAGGGAGAAGTTGCTGACTTAACAGTTCTTTTAGCTGAAAAGATCATGGCAACGCATCTTGATGCTAAAGCACAGTCAGAGTTAATTGATTCTTATCTGGATAAACTAGGAGAAGCCTAATGGATGCAAAAACAACAGCTCTTGTGCAAGTTTATGCCAAGTCTTTAGTTGAAATCGCTTCTGATAAGGCTATCATTCCTTCTTTACGGCAAGAGACTTTAGCCATATTAGAAATCTTTAAAACAACTGATATCGCTAGTTTTCTTGCTAATATCAGCGTTCCTAAGTCAGAAAAAATTCAAATTGTTAGGTTGTTTCAAGAGTCTAGTTCAAAGGAATTGAACAATTTTCTTGAGGTAATTTTACAAAATGATCGAGAAGCCTTGTTAAAGGAAATTTTGTTGGCAGTTTTAGAGGAGATGGATAAGGCTAGTAATACCTATGATATACTAGTCAAGTCTGCAGTTAATTTGTCATCAGATCAAAAAGAACGTTTACTCGCAAAGGTATCCCAAAAATTTGGGATTAAGGCAGGACGTCTGATTGAAGAAGTTGATCCATCTTTGATTGGTGGTTTTATCTTACAAGCTAATAATCAAGTCATTGATACAAGTATCAAACAACAATTACAGCAATTGAAAATGAATTTAAAATAGAAAGTGGTGTGACTTTTGGCAATAAATGCACAAGAAATTAGCGCTTTAATTAAAAAGCAAATCGAAAATTTTCAGCCAAATTTTGACGTCACTGAAATCGGTGTCGTAACGTACATCGGTGATGGTATTGCTCGTGCTCGTGGTTTAGATAATGCTATGAGTGGAGAACTCCTTATTTTTGAAAATGGAACCTTTGGTATGGCTCAAAACCTTGAGTCAAACGATGTAGGGATTATCATTTTGGGAGATTTCGGAGCTATCCGTGAAGGTGACACAGTCAAACGTACTGGTAAAATCATGGAAGTACCAGTAGGTGAAGAAATGATTGGACGTGTGGTGAACCCTCTTGGCCAACCTGTAGATGGTTTGGGTGAGATTAAGACAAGTAAGACCCGTCCTGTTGAAGCTCCAGCTCCAGGTGTAATGCAACGCAAATCTGTTTCTGAGCCATTACAAACGGGATTAAAAGCTATTGATGCTCTTGTTCCCATTGGCCGTGGTCAACGGGAACTGGTGATTGGTGACCGCCAAACAGGTAAGACCTCCATCGCTATCGATGCTATCTTGAACCAAAAAGGTCAAGATATGATTTGTATTTATGTAGCGATTGGACAAAAAGAGTCAACTGTTCGTACGCAAGTTGAAACCCTTCGTCAATATGGGGCTTTGGATTATACGATTGTGGTTACAGCGTCTGCTTCACAACCTTCTCCTCTTTTATTCTTGGCACCTTATGCTGGTGTCGCAATGGCAGAAGAGTTTATGTATAATGGAAAACACGTTTTGATTGTTTATGATGATTTATCAAAACAAGCAGTCGCTTATCGTGAACTTTCTCTTCTTCTTCGTCGTCCTCCAGGGCGTGAAGCTTATCCAGGGGATGTCTTCTATTTGCATAGTCGTTTATTGGAACGTTCAGCAAAAGTTTCTGATGAACTAGGAGGTGGCTCTATTACAGCTCTTCCATTTATCGAAACTCAGGCAGGAGATATTTCAGCTTATATTGCGACCAATGTGATTTCTATTACAGATGGGCAAATTTTCTTAGAAAATGATTTGTTCAATTCTGGTATCCGTCCAGCCATTGATGCAGGTTCGTCTGTTTCACGTGTGGGGGGGTCTGCACAAATTAAAGCAATGAAGAAGGTAGCAGGAACGCTTCGTCTAGATTTGGCCTCTTATCGTGAGTTGGAAGCCTTTACACAATTCGGTTCGGACTTAGATGCTGCGACACAAGCAAAATTAAACCGTGGTCGTCGTACAGTGGAGGTCTTAAAACAACCATTGCATCAGCCACTTCCTGTGGAAAAACAAGTGACGATTTTATATGCTTTGACACATGGTTTCCTAGATAGTGTTCCTGTAGCAGATATATTAGCATTTGAAGAAGAGTTGTATGCTTATTTTGATGCTAATCATAGTGATATCTTTGACCATATTCGCACAACAAAAGATCTTCCTGAGGAAGCTGTTTTAGATGCAGCTATTCAAGAATTTAAAGATCAATCACGATTTAACTAAGAATAGGAGGCTTTCATTATGGCAGGCTCTCTTAGTGAAATTCAAGCAAGGATTGCATCCACTAAAAAAACAAGTCAGATTACAGGTGCCATGCATATGGTATCTGCAGCCAAATTGACTAAGTCAGAACAAGCTGCAAAAGATTTCCAAGTCTATGCTTCCAAAGTTCGTCAAATCACAACAGATCTATTGAAAGGTGATTTGTCGGGAGGTTCAACTAATCCTATGTTGGTATCACGTCCTGTTAAAAAAACAGGTTATATTGTGATCACCTCTGATAAAGGATTAGTTGGTGGCTACAATTCAACCATCTTAAAAGCAGTTATGGAAATGCTAGAGCAAGATCATGATCATACAGATGAGTATGAAATTATTGCTATTGGCGGTATGGGGGCAGACTTCTTTAAGGCGCGTGGAATAGACATTGCGTTTGAATTACGTGGCTTAGCAGACCAACCTAGTTTTGAGCAAGTTGGACGCATCATCTCACAATCTGTGGAGATGTATAAAGAAGAGCTATTTGATGAATTATATGTTTGTTATAATCATCATGTTAATAGTTTGACAAGTCAAGTACGTGTTCAAAAAATGCTTCCAATCTCTGACTTAGATGAAGGTGAGGCTGCAAAAGAAGGTGTCACAGGTTTTGAATTGGAACCAAATCGTGAAGCTATTTTAGATCAATTGCTACCACAGTTTACAGAAAGTTTAATTTATGGGGCAATTATTGATGCTAAAACAGCAGAACATGCAGCAGGAATGACAGCGATGCGTGCTGCAACAGATAATGCCAAAAATCTGATTAACGATTTAACCATTCAGTATAACCGTGCACGTCAAGCAGCGATTACACAAGAAATCACTGAGATTGTCGGTGGTGCAAATGCTTTAGATTGATAATTATTTTATAGAATAGTTATCTTATCTAAAAATCAAAATAACATAAGGAGAAAATAATGAGCTCAGGCAAAATTGCTCAGGTTGTTGGACCAGTAGTTGATGTTCGTTTTGATGCTGGTGAAACCCTACCTGAGATTAACAATGCGTTGGTAGTTTATAAAAATGGCGATAAATCTCAAAAAATCGTTCTAGAAGTTGCTCTTGAATTGGGTGATGGTTTAGTACGTACTATTGCTATGGAATCTACTGATGGTTTAAGCCGTGGTTTAGAAGTATTGGATACTGGTCGTCCGATTTCTGTACCTGTTGGTAAAGAAACCTTGGGACGTGTCTTTAATGTCTTGGGTGACACCATTGATCTTGAGGCGCCTTTTACAGATGCTGTTGATCGTGAACCAATTCATAAAAAAGCGCCAGCATTTGATGAGTTATCAACTTCAACTGAAATTTTAGAAACAGGTATTAAGGTTATTGACCTTCTTGCTCCATATCTAAAAGGTGGTAAGGTTGGTTTATTCGGTGGTGCCGGTGTTGGTAAGACGGTTCTAATTCAAGAATTGATCCACAATATTGCGCAAGAGCACGGTGGGATTTCAGTCTTTACTGGTGTTGGTGAACGTACACGTGAAGGGAATGACCTTTACTGGGAAATGAAAGAATCTGGTGTTATTGAAAAGACTGCAATGGTCTTTGGTCAAATGAATGAACCACCAGGTGCTCGTATGCGTGTTGCACTGACAGGACTTACTATTGCTGAGTATTTCCGTGATGTAGAAGGTCAAGATGTTCTTCTTTTCATTGATAATATTTTCCGTTTCACGCAAGCAGGTTCTGAGGTATCAGCTCTTCTTGGTCGTATGCCTTCTGCCGTTGGTTACCAGCCAACTTTAGCAACTGAGATGGGACAATTGCAAGAGCGTATCACCTCTACTAAAAAAGGCTCAGTTACCTCTATTCAAGCTATTTATGTCCCAGCCGATGACTATACTGACCCTGCTCCAGCGACTGCTTTTGCACACTTGGATTCAACTACTAACCTAGAACGCCGCTTAACACAAATGGGGATTTACCCGGCTGTTGATCCATTGGCATCAAGTTCACGTGCTCTTGCCCCAGAGATTGTGGGTCAAGAACACTATGAGGTCGCTTCAGAAGTACAACGTGTGTTACAACGTTATCGTGAGTTACAAGATATCATTGCAATCTTGGGGATGGATGAATTATCAGATGATGAGAAAGTGTTGGTAGGACGTGCCCGTCGCATCCAATTCTTCTTATCACAAAACTTTAACGTAGCAGAGCAATTTACTGGTATGCCAGGATCTTATGTTCCAGTTAAAGAAACTGTTAAAGGATTTAAAGAAATTCTTGAAGGAAAATATGATCATATTCCAGAAGATGCCTTTAGAAACGTTGGTCCAATTGAGGATGTTGTCGCAAAAGCGAAAAAATTAGGTTACTAATGAGGTGAGTCTATGGGATATATGACGGTACAAGTCGTGACTCCAGATGGTATAAAATATGACCATCATGCAAACCTTATTTCTGTGAGAACAATTGATGGTGAGATGGGGATTTTACCAAATCACGTTAATCTTATGGCTCCTCTTGCCGTACACGAGATGAAAATTCGTCGCATTGATGATGATAAGCATGTTGATTGGGTAGCTGTTAATGGAGGCATTATGGAAGTGAAAGATAATGTCGTGACCATTGTAGCAGATTCAGCTGAACGTGAGCGGGATATTGATGTTAGTCGTGCTGAACGTGCGAAACTTCGTGCCGAACGTGACTTAGCTGATGCAGAAAATGCGCATGATATTGATGAGGTGCGTCGTGCCCGAATTGCTCTTCAACGTGCCCTTAACCGAATCAGTGTTGGAACAAAATAAGTAGCTAAACCGAGATTTTTCTCGGTTTTTTTGTTATGATGTTCTTATGGAATTAATCAATCATATTGTGACACTCTCAAGTCATCTTTTTTTCATCTATTTTTCTTATCACTTATTTAGTCATTTATTTGACTGGGAGAAGATGATAAAAATGACACCTGATAATTTGGGACGTATTCGTGTTTTTGTAGTTTTTATTAGCATTGCTTTAGGCTACCTTGTGTCGTCATTTTTCTTGGGGATCATTGAGTTAAGTCAATTGATGTGGACCGTATTTCAGTAAAATATAAAGTATGGAGTATCTAATGGATAAAATTATTGTTAATGGTGGAAACACTAAATTACAAGGAGAAGTTGTTATTGAAGGGGCGAAAAATGCAGTATTACCTCTTTTAGCAGCAACCATTTTGCCGAGCGAAGGTAAGACAAAATTGACCAATGTTCCTATTTTATCAGACGTTTTTACTATGAATAATGTGGTACGTGGTTTAAATATTACGGTAGATTTTGATGAAGATAAACACCAAGTGGTAGTAGATGCAACTGGTGATCTTTTAGATGAAGCCCCTTATGAGTATGTCAGTCAAATGCGTGCTTCAATCGTGGTATTAGGTCCAATTTTAGCTCGTCAAGGACATGCTAAGGTGTCTATGCCAGGAGGTTGCACCATAGGAAGTCGTCCTATTGATTTACACTTAAAAGGATTAGAAGCAATGGGTGCTGTTATTACCCAAGAAGGTGGGGATATTACAGCTAAAGCTGAACGCTTAAAAGGGGCTATGATTTATATGGATTTCCCAAGTGTCGGTGCTACCCAGAACTTGATGATGGCAGCCACCCTTGCTGAAGGGACAACCATCATTGAAAATGCTGCGCGTGAACCTGAAATTGTTGACTTGGCAATGTTATTAAATAAAATGGGTGCAGATGTCCGTGGTGCTGGAACAGAGACGTTGACCATTGTTGGAGTAGAAAAACTGCATGGTGCAGAGCACAGTGTTGTTCAAGATCGTATTGAAGCAGGGACTTTTATGGTAGCTGCAGCAATGACCAATGGTGATGTCTTGATTAAAGATGCTGTTTGGGAGCACAATCGCCCCTTGATTTCTAAATTAATGGAGATGGGCGTTGAGATTATTGAAGAATCAGAAGGGATTCGTGTTAAAGCTGATACTGCTCAATTAAAGCCTGTCACTGTTAAAACACTTCCTCATCCAGGGTTCCCCACAGATATGCAGGCACAATTTACAGCTTTGATGGCAGTGGTGAATGGTGAGTCTACTATGATTGAAACGGTATTTGAAAATCGTTTTCAACATTTAGAAGAGATGCGTCGAATGGGTCTGAGTACAGAGATTATGCGTGACACAGCTTTGATTCATGGGGGTGGGGAATTACAAGGAGCTCCTGTGATGTCAACTGATCTTCGTGCTAGCGCAGCCCTTATTTTAACGGGGATGGTGGCTAAAGGTAAAACAACTGTTGGTAAGTTAAGTCACTTAGATCGTGGTTATTATGAGTTCCACAAAAAGCTAGCTGCTTTGGGAGCTGACATTGAACGTGTTAGTGAGGATTAGTCATGGATTTTGGATTAAAATATGTTGCCCGTCAGCTTCTATTTATCTTATTAGTTGCGATTTTATGTCTGATTTTTTTAGCTATTGGCTTAATGTTAGGCTATAGCATTTTTGGACAAGGGGATAATCCTTTTGCAATCTTATCTCCAAGCAAATGGTCTGATATTTTCGCTAAATTTACAGGCTGATAGGAGTAAACATGGCAAAGAAAAGAAGGAAAAAAAAGACCAACCCACTGATTAGTCTCTTAGTCTTAGTTGCTACATTAGGACTATATTTTATCACGACAAGTGACAAAATCTCTAACGACAATCCCATTAAGCAAGTTGCGCAATTGGTAACTAATACCAATGCAAGTAGTGGTCAAGTGGCTTCAAATGGATCAACAGCTAGTGAATCCACGCCGACAGAAGCGCTTGCTAATACCGTGATGACAGCTAATGTCAAACAGCAACTAGGAAATCAGATTCAATGGAATGGTGCTGGAGCCTTTATTATCAATGATAATAAGACAGATCTTAATGCTAAGGTCTCCAGTCTCCCTTATGTCGATAATAAAACCAAGGTAGTCCAAGGGCAAACTGTTCCAACCGTTGCCAATGCCTTGTTAACCAAAGCAACGAGACAATATCAAAATCGTGAAGCTACTGGTAATGGCTCAACCTCTTGGAAACCAGCAGGTTGGCATCAGGTCTTAAAATTATCTGGGGAATATAATCATGCGGTTGATCGTGGGCATTTGATTGGATATGCTTTAGCTGGGAACTTAAAAGGATTTGATGCTTCAACCAGTAATCCTAAAAATATCGCAACTCAGACGGCCTGGTCTAACCAAGCTGGATCAAGTGATTCAACCGGACAAAATTATTATGAAGGGTTTATCAGAAAGGCACTTGACAATAATAAAAGAGTTCGTTATCGTGTTTCCTTAGTTTATGATGGAAATAATCTAATTTCTTCAGGAGTGCACTTGGAAGCTAAGTCTTCTGATGGAAGTTTGGAGTTTAATGTGTTTGTGCCTAACGTTCAATCTGGTATCACTTTAAATTATGCGACTGGAGAAGTGACAGTAAACTAAGATGAGAAGATCACAGAAAGCTCTTGTCTGTAAAAAAATTTTTTGATAGAATGGTAGTAATTGAATAATGGTCTAAGAGACTAGTAACCTTATGGCAATTTAACAGGGATTGGGAGCCGTGACTGGAAGCTCCCTAGATGAAAATTTGGTGAATTCACTCAGAAAAAGGACCGATAATTAAGGTCTGCACAGCAGATAAAAGACGGATGGTACCGCGTGTTAACGCTCCGATTAAAAAGGAGTAGTGGCATGCGGTTTTTCTTTTGTTAAGCTAGTTAAGGCTGTTTAGAACTTGGGATGGGAAGCTCATGTTAGGTTGAATGGCTAAGCTAGCACAATTATGTTTTTAAAAGGAAGGATAGCAATGGATTTACAGGTACAATTAAAAGAATTGCAAGAAAAGACACTTTCTCAACTTAAAGCGTTGGGAGCAGAAGGCTCAAAAGAGTTACAAGATTTACGCGTACAAGTTTTAGGTAAAAAAGGTTCTTTAACAGAGCTCTTAAAAGGTTTAAAAGACCTTTCACACGATATGCGACCTGTTATCGGGAAGCAAGTTAATGAAGTGCGTGATGTGTTGACAACTGCTTTTGAAGAGCAAGTAAAAATTGTTGAACAAGCTAAGATTCAGGCGCAGCTAGAAAGTGAGACAATTGATGTGACCCTTCCAGGTCGTAAAGTTGCTGTTGGGAATCGTCATATTCTAAGCCAAACAAGTGAAGAAATTGAAGATATTTTCTTAGGAATGGGCTTTCAAGTTGTTGATGGATTTGAGGTTGAAAAAGATTACTACAACTTTGAACGTATGAACCTTCCAAAAGATCACCCAGCACGCGATATGCAAGATACCTTTTATATTACAGAGGAAATCTTACTCCGTACCCATACCAGCCCTGTTCAAGCGCGTACGTTAGATGAGCATGATTTTTCAAAAGGGCCATTAAAAATGATCTCTCCAGGTCGTGTTTTCCGTCGTGATACTGATGATGCAACCCATAGCCATCAATTTCATCAGATTGAAGGACTTGTTGTTGGAAAAAATATTTCTATGGGAGATCTTAAGGGCACACTTGAGATGATTATTAAGAAAATGTTTGGTGAGGATCGTAAGATTCGTTTACGCCCATCTTATTTCCCATTCACTGAGCCATCTGTTGAAGTAGATGTATCTTGCTTTAAGTGTGGTGGACAAGGTTGTAATGTATGTAAGAAAACAGGATGGATCGAAATTTTAGGAGCTGGTATGGTTCACCCCCGTGTCCTTGAAATGTCAGGTGTCGATTCAGAAGAGTACTCTGGTTTTGCCTTTGGTTTAGGTCAAGAACGTATTGCCATGTTACGTTACGGTATCAATGATATTCGTGGCTTCTACCAAGGGGATCAACGTTTCACGGAGCAATTTAAATAATGTCTAAAATTGTTTCTATCGGGTCTCATCAGGCTGAGCTCCTAAGAGAAGTAGCTATGGAAACCTATCAATCAACTTTTGGATCTTATATGAACCAAGAGGATCTTGAGACCTACTTTAACTCAGACTTATCTTTAGCACGTCTTAAAAAGGAGTTAGAGAATCCTGATTCGCAGCACTATTTTTTATTGATTGAAGAAGAAATTGCGGGTTTTTTAAAACTAAATCAAGGTTTAGCTCAAACAGAACAAGAGCTGCCTAATGCGTTTGAGATTCAACGGATTTATTTAAAACAAGCTTATCAAGGTTTGGGTTTTGGAAAGGTCTTATTTGATTTTGCGATGGAAAAAGCTTTGGCTTCCAATTGTGATTGGGTCTGGTTAGGAGTTTGGGAACACAATATCAGAGCACAAGCTTTTTATCAAAAATATGGCTTTGAGCGTTTTGGTCAACATGAGTTTGTGACAGGAAATAAGATTGATACAGATTGGTTGTTAAGAAAGCCCCTAGAGAGAAAGGAAAAACATGTTAGTAAGTTATAAATGGTTAAAAGAACTGGTTGCGATTGATGTGCCAAGTCAAGAATTGGCTGAAAAAATGTCAACAACCGGTATTGAAGTAGAAGGTGTGGAAAGTCCAGCTGAAGGCTTGTCAAAATTAGTTGTTGGTGAGGTGGTCTCTTGTGAGGATGTTCCAGACACTCACCTTCATCTTTGTCAAGTTAATACAGGTGATGAAGAACTACGCCAAGTAGTGTGTGGTGCACCAAATGTACGGGCAGGAATTAAGGTTATTGTTGCTATTCCAGGTGCCCGTATTGCAGATAACTATAAGATAAAAAAAGGAAAAATTCGTGGAATGGAATCGCTTGGCATGATTTGTTCATTAGCTGAGTTGGGGATTTCAGATTCAGTGATTCCAAAAGAGTTTTCTGATGGGATTCAAATTTTACCAGAAGATGCTGTTCCAGGTGATGAAATTTTTAAATATCTTGATCTAGATGATGAGATTATTGAGTTGTCTATTACCCCAAACCGTGCAGATGCTCTGTCAATGCGTGGAGTTGCGCATGAAGTGGCAGCTATCTATGGTCAGGCTGTTCAATTCCCTGAAAAAGTGGTTAAAGAGAGTGAGAAAGCAGCTAAAGATAAGATTAGTGTGGGGATTGATTCGGATAAGGTCTTGATGTATTCTGCGCGTGTTGTAGAAAATGTCGTGGTTAAGCCGAGTCCACAGTGGTTGCAAAATCTATTGATGAACCAGGGGATTCGTCCGATCAACAATGTGGTGGATGTGACCAACTATATTCTTCTCTACTTTGGTCAGCCTATGCATGCCTTTGACTTTGATAAGTTTGAAAATGGAGACATTCTTGCTCGTCAGGCTAAGGCAGGTGAGAGTCTTATCACTCTTGATGGTGAGGCGCGTGAGTTAACAACAGAAGATATTGTTATCACGGTTAATGATAAACCTGTTGCTCTAGGCGGTGTGATGGGGGGTCAATCGACAGAGATTGATGCTAACTCTAAGACTGTCGTTCTTGAAGCGGCTGTTTTTGACGGTAAGTCTATCCGCAAGACAAGTGGACGCTTGAACTTACGTTCAGAGAGTTCATCACGTTTTGAAAAAGGGGTGAACTATGCAACTGTTACAGAAGCTCTTGACTTTGCAGCAGCTATGCTGACAGAATTAGCTGAAGGAGAAGTCCTATCGGGTATCGTTTCTGCAGGTCATGTGCCAACAGAAGCCGTTGAAGTTTCAACAAATCTTGATTATGTTAATACTCGTTTAGGGACAACACTAGATTATACCGATATTGAGGCTATTTTTGCTAAACTTGGTTTTGGTATCACAGGTGATGCAGACTACTTTACGGTTAGTGTGCCACGTCGCAGATGGGATATTAGTATTCAAGCTGATTTGGTTGAGGAAATTGCACGTATCTATGGTTATGACCAATTGCCAACTACTCTACCAGAAGCTGCAGGGACTGCAGGTGAGTTGACTCTGACACAAAGTTTGCGTCGAAAAGTTCGTACCCTAGCTGAAGGGGCAGGATTATCAGAAATTATATCTTATGCTTTAACAACACCAGAAAAAGCTGTTGAGTTTACCCCTCAAGCGACACAATTAACAGAATTGATGTGGCCGATGACCGTTGAACGTTCTGTTTTGCGTCAAAATATGATTTCAGGAATGCTGGATACGATCGCTTACAATGTGGCACGTCAGAATAAAAACTTAGCGATTTATGAAATCGGAAAAATCTTTGAACAAACAGGTCATCCTAAAGAAGATTTACCAACCGAAATCAATAGTTTTGCTTTTGCTTTGTCTGGTTTGGTAGTGGAAAAAGACTTCCAAACACCAGCTACACCAGTCGATTTCTTTTATGCAAAAGGGATCTTAGAGGCTATCTTTAAAAAGTTAAACTTAGAAGTGACTTATGTGGCGACAAAAGAGTTGACAAGTATGCACCCAGGACGAACAGCAGAAATTCGTTTGGGAGAACAGTTACTTGGTTTTGTCGGACAGGTTCATCCACAAACCGCTAAAAATTATGATATTCCAGAAACTTACGTGGCAGAGTTAAACTTATCTGCTATCGAAGAAGCTCTTCAAGCTGATCCTATTTTTAAAGATATCACGAAATTCCCAGCTGTTTCTCGCGATATTGCTCTGCTTTTGGATAAAGAAACCACACACCAAAGTATCTTAGATGCTATTTATGCAGCAGGTGTGAAACGTCTGACAGAAGTTAAACTCTTTGATGTTTATCAAGGTGAGCGTATTGAGGCTGGTAAAAAGTCCATGGCTTACAGCTTGACCTTCCAAAATCCATCGGATAACCTAACTGATGAAGAAGTGGCCAAATATATGGAAAAAATCACAAAATCACTGGTTGAGACAGTTGCAGCTGAGGTCAGATAAGAAGGAATAAAAGAGATTGGCGTTTCCCAATCTCTTTTTGCTCTAAGGAGGAAAAATAATGTATCAATCACATGTAGAAGGTAGATCCTTGTTTGAAGTGGTATCAAGCGGTTATGGTGAGCCTATCACAAGTTTTGGGCTAGTCGAACATGGTGAAACACCTGTTAGTCTTTTAAACATTGCCTTAGCCTCATGTGTTACCATGTGTGTTCAAGGTTACTTTGCTAAGGTTCAGCATAGGAATGATGTCAAAGTAGTCGTTGATAGCCAGTTGGATTTTGAGAAAAAGTCCGTGGTGCTTTTCTTGGATTTAGATGTCCAATTAACAGAAGAAGTTAAGGATGATTTAGCCAACTATATTGAAGAAAAATGCAAGGTCAAACAATTATTAAGAGATGATTTGGCAGTGACTTGGTCTTATATTTAGAGTAAAAGGAAAAAGCGGTAGGAGTTCAGAGCACTAAATCAGTGTTTCTGTATCCTATCGCTTTTTTAGATATTTGTTTGACTGAAGGTGTCACCATGTTCTAAGTCACCATATTTGTAACCTTGTTCAAACCAGTATTTGCGTTGGGCAGAGGTCCCGTGAGTAAAGGAGTCTGGGACAGAGCGTCCATAGGCTTGCTCCTGTAAGGTGTCATCTCCAACAGCGTGTGCTGCATTTAAGGCCTCATCAATATCTCCAATGTCCAAGAGTCCTTGATTTTCAACATATTTTGCCCAAGCTCCTGCATAGTAGTCTGCTTGTAATTCAAGGCGCACATTTAATGCATTGGCATCTTTTTCAGATAATTTTTGGCGTTTGGTAGCATAGGAGGTCATCGTCCCAAGTTCGTTTTGAATGTGATGCCCCACCTCATGAGCAATGACGTAGGCCATGGCAAAGTCTCCAGAAGCCTTGTATTTATCAGAGAGTTCTTGATAAAAAGAGATATCAAGGTAAATTTTTTGGTCTCCTGAGCAGTAAAATGGTCCAGCTTGTGCGGCCCCCATACCACAGGCTGTTTGAGTTTGGTCAGTATAAAAAACGAGTTTTGGAGCTTGGTAAGTGAGATGATTTTGAGTAAACGTCTCACTCCAAAAATCTTCTGTGCTAGCAAGTACTTTGCTGACAAATTCAGCGTCAGTATCAGAAACATCTGCTCCCGAGGTTTCAACCTGCCTTGATTGATAATAATTTTGGTTTGATTGTCCTGTAAAAATGGAACTCAGTCCAGCACTTCCGCCAAAGACTAAAAGTAGAAGAACTAGGATGAGCTTTCCTTTTAATCCCATTCGAGAAAAAAGAAGGGAAAAAAGAAGGTTCCCACTTGATCCACCACTACTTCCGAATGAAGCTCCTGATTGTCCTCTACGGTCTTCAATATTTGAACTTTCTCGTAACTTATCTGTTTTCATTATGGTCTCCTAAAATCATGTTACTTCTATTATACGTTATTTTGTCATACTTTTGTCAGGGTCTGACTCATAAATTTGATATAATAGGATAAAATGACATTGGAAAAGAAGAGGTAGGCGATGAAACTTTTATATACTGATATGAGACATAGTATGACGAGTATCTTGGCTAAGGAAGCAGCATATTATGCTAAAGAAGGGAAGCGTGTCTTTTACATTGCCCCTAACTCTTTATCTTTTGAAAAGGAAAGAGCTGTTTTAGAAAATCTACCTGAACAGGCTTCTTTTGCTATTACGATTACACGTTTTGCGCAATTAGGACGGTATTTTGTACTTCCTAAGGCAGATAAAAAAGAAAGCTTAGACGATACAGGGTTATCTATTTTGTTTTATCGAGTCTTATCTGAGTTTTCTGAACAAGATTTGAAGGTGTTTGGCAGTTTACGCTCTGATAGCCATTTTATCGAACAATTAGTAGCATTGTATCATGAGTTAAAAGGATCTAACTTAAGTGTTTTGGATCTAGAACACCTATCTAGTCCTGAGAAACGAGAGGATTTGATTAAAATTTTCTTAGCTCTTGAGACCAAATTACAGGAGGGGCATTTTTCTTCACAGGGTAAACTTGCTCATTTTTCAAACTGTGTTACATCAGGTCTTTTAGATCAGGCTTTGAAGGAAGTAGTGGTTATTATCGATGGCTTTACGCGTTTTTCTGCAGAAGAAGAACTGTTAATCGCATACCTCAATCAACGGTGCTTAGAGATAGTGATTGGGACTTATGCGAGTCAGAAGGCTTATCAAATGCCATTTGTAGAAGGTAATTTCTATCAAGCAGGGGTTGACTTTTTGCGACAACTGGCACTTTCTTATCAAACCAAGCCAGCTTATGTAGAAGAGATCCGAGAGTTGACGACGTTTTCGAAAGTCAGTCAACTTCTAGAGGCCAAGCAGACCTTTACAGAGGTTAAAGAAGTCATCACAGATGATGACAAATCTCATTTAGAGCTGTGGGATGTTATCAACCAAAAAGAAGAAGTGGAACAAGTGGCTAAAACTATCCGTTATCACCTCAATCAAGGGTATCGCTATAAGGATATTTCTGTTTTGTTGGGTGATGTGGAAAGTTATAAACTTCAAATTGGAAAAATTTTTGATAAGTACGATATTCCTTATTATTTCGGAAAAGCAGAGTCGATGGCCACACATCCCTTGGTTCATTTTATGGAGAGTTTGGATCGTCTAAAACGCTATAACTTTAGAGCAGAGGACTTGATGAACCTTTTAAAATCAGGTCTTTATGGCAAGTTTTCTCAATATGATATAGATTATTTTGAACGTTATGTCACCTTTGCAGATATTAAGGAGCAGGCTAAATTTGCTCGTGAATTTAAGGTGAATCATGCCCAGCAATACAATCTAGAGGCTATAAATGAGATGCGTCAGGAAGTGATGTCACCTTTGCTAGATTTGTTTAAAACGCAAAGTCGTACAATATCAGGCCTATTAAAAAAATGGCAGACGTTTTTATCTGCTATTTCTCTCACGGATAATTTGACCACCTTAGCCTATGATGATGCGGCTATTGATCAAGAAAAACATGAAGAGGTTTGGAAAGTTTTTACCCATATTCTAGAGCAGATGGCAACGATTTTTTCAGATAGTGCTTTGAGTTTAGGAGATTTTCTTGGGCTTTTACGCTCAGGGATGTTAGCAGCGGATTACCGTGTTGTTCCAGCAACAGTAGATGTCGTTAATGTTAAATCTTATGACTTGATTGAACCGCATTCTAATAAGATTATTTTTGCGATTGGATTGACCCAAACGAATTTTCCGAAATTTTCTAAAAATACGAGTTTAATCTCTGATGAGGAGCGCCAAGCCATCAATGAACAATCACATGCTACTGCCCATTTGGATATAGTGAGTAAAGACCATCTCAAGAAAAATCATTTTGCGGCTCTGTCTTTATTTAATGCAGCTAGTGATCATCTTATCCTGTCTCGTCCTCAATTACTTAATGAAACGTCTGATGAGGTGTCTCCTTACCTCCTGCAACTAGAGGAGTTAGGATTTTCAGTCCAAACGATTGGTCGCCATCATTTTGAGTTGGCACCAGAAAATATCGGTCATTATAAGGGATTACTGTCAACTTTGGTGGATTTGCAAAGAGATGAGTTGGCTAAAGAGTGGAATGACAATCTAGACCAAAAAGAGACAAAAACTTATTGGTCAGTAGTATTACGTTATTTGCGTAAGCAATTGGAAAAAGAAGGGGTCAGTATCCCAACCATTACTGATCAACTTGTCTCTACCCCTTTAACCAAGGATACCCTAGCTATTCTTTATCCTAAAAATCAAGCCTTACAAGTATCGGCTTCTAGTATTCGTGATTTTTATCAAAATGAGTATAGCTACTTTTTAAAGCACGTTTTACGTCTAAAAGAGCAAGATTCGATCCATCCCGATGCGAGAAGTCATGGGAATTTCTTGCACCGCATTTTTGAAAAAGTAACACAAGATACAGCTCAAAAATCCTTTGATGAGAAATTAGAAATCGCTATCCAGGAAACGCGTCAAGAGGCCACTTTCAAAGCTTTATATGAAGAAGATCAAGAAAGTCAATATGCGCAATCGTTATTGTTGGATGTTGCGAGACGAACAGCCAAAATTTTAGAAGCAGAAACTCCAATTGAGATCAAGGCAGAAGAAGCTGTCTTTGGTGATGAAAGAGCTAGTTTACGTTTATCAGATGAGCGGCATCTTATCGTCCGAGGAAAGATTGACCGCATTGATGTCTTAGGAGGGACAGAGTATTTTGGTGTTGTCGATTATAAATCCAGTGAGAATCGATTTGATATTAAAAAGTTCTATCATGGTTTAAGTCCTCAGTTGCTAACTTATATTTCTGCTATTAAGGATAGTAAGCACTATGATTTTGCTCAAAAAGTATTTGGAGCCATGTATTTGCATATGCTAGACCCCATTGTTAACTTAAATGAGTTAAAAAACTTAGATGAAGTTCTGTCTAAATCGCAAGAAAAACTCAAGTATCAGGGGATTTTTCTTGATGATATCAGTAACCACTTGGGACAAGAGTATTATAAAACCTCTGCCTCTAAGTTTAGTCAAGAGGAGTTAGAGGTGATGCTGGCTTATAATGATTACCTTTTTAAAAAAGCAGGGCAAAAGATATTATCAGGACAGTTTGACATCAATCCGATTAGTGAAGATGGCAAGTCCATTGCCACAGAGCAATACAAATCTATCACACGCTTTGAGGCGAACTTGCATCTTTCTAATGCAAGATTTTTGGAAAAACTTCAAAAGGGTGAGAAACGAGACCTTTGGATTGAGAAGATGAAAGGAGACTTGGATTAATGGCATTTGAACCCTTTTTAACCCCTCAAGAAATTGAAGCGTTACAAATAGCAGAAAAAGAATCTGACAAAAAACGAAAACGCACCGAACAGCAGATCGAGGCAATTTATACGCATGGTCAAAATGTCCTTGTTTCAGCTTCAGCTGGTTCAGGAAAAACCTTTGTTATGGTTGAGCGTATTATTGATAAAATCAAGCGGGGAGTGGAGATTGAGCAATTATTTATTTCGACCTTTACCGTCAAGGCAGCAGGAGAACTAAAAAATCGTTTGGAGGAGAAGTTATCTGAGAGCTTGGCAGAGACACAAGACCAAGACTTACAACGCCATCTTGCTCAACAAATCGCTAATCTTCCCAATGCAGATATTGGTACTATGGATGCCTTTACGCAAAAATTAGTCAGTCAATACGGCTATCTTTTAGGTTTATCCCCACAATTTCGTATTTTACAAGATGCTTCGGAGCAAGATATTTTAAAAAATGAAGTTTATGCTAGCTTATTTGAGACTTATATGTCTTCTGAACAGTCTGATTTATTTAGAGCTTTGGTGAGAAACTTTACGGGACAAAGTAAAAGTAGTAAAAATTTTAGAGCGGTTGTTTATCACATTCACACGTTTAGCCAATCTACCAGCAGTCCGAAAAAATGGTTGGAGGACACATTTTTAAAAGGCTATGAGCACTATAAAGATTTTAGCAGCTTACCAGATGCTATGATTGATGCGATTAGACGCGAAATGCACAATGCAGCAGATGCCCTTGTTGATGTGACGAATCTAGAGGACTATAAAAAAACAAAAAAAGATGGCAAAGAAACTGCAGCTTATCTAAAACATAAAGCAATTTTTGAAACCCTTTATGAGTGGTCTAGAGATTTTTCTATCCTTTATGGTAAGGAGAAATTGGCTGATTTAGCACAAGATGTTCTAGCTTTATTGCCAGCTACAGGAGAGCTAACAGTTGCTAAGGTCAAGTATCCTATCTTTAAAACATTACAAAGTCAATTAAACGACCTCAAGCACTTAAGTGTCATCTTATCTTATCAAGCTCAGGCTCTTCCGATTTTACAGCTTTTGCAAGCATTTGTATTGGACTTTTCAGAACAGTATTTGCAACGAAAACGTGAAGAAAATGCTTTTGAATTTTCAGATATTGGGCATTTTGCCATCCAGATTTTAGAGGATAATCAGTCGGTTAGAGACAGCTACCAAGCCAAATACCATGAAGTTATGGTAGATGAGTATCAAGATAATAACCACACCCAAGAGCGTTTATTAGACTTGTTATCAAATGGACAAAATCGTTTTATGGTAGGAGATATTAAGCAGTCCATCTACCGTTTTCGTCAAGCAGATCCTCAGATCTTTAATCAAAAATTCAAGCTGTATCAGCAGGAACAAGAAGCTGGGAAATTGATTTTACTGAAGGAAAATTTCCGTAGTCACCAAGCTGTTCTCAAGGCAACAAATGCGATTTTTACGCGATTGATGGATGAAGAAGTTGGGGAGATTGATTATGATGAGCGTCATCGCCTTTTAGCAGGTCATCCTGATCAACTAAAAGATGAACCTGACTATGAAGCCGAGTTTTTAATTTATAATACTGACCAAGAAGAGGGTGAAGACAATGCTACTCTTTCATCAGGTGAGATTGATCTGGTGATTAAAGAAATCATCAAACTGCACCAAAAAGGTGTGGCTTTTGATGACATTACACTTTTGGTACCTTCTAGGACACGAAATGATATGATTTTACGTGCTTTTGAAGAGCATGGTATTCCTCTTGTGTCAGATGGTGGGGAGCAAAATTATCTCAAGTCAGTTGAGGTTTTAGTTTTGTTGGATACTCTTAGGACCATCGACAATCCCTTGAATGATTATGCCCTTGTCGCTCTTTTACGCTCTCCGATGTTTGCTTTTACAGAAGATGAGTTGGCGCGAATAGCTCTTCAAGGACATCAAGAAGAGCCACAAACCCTTCTTTATGATAAATTAGAGTTAGCCTTGGCCACAAAAGGTCAGCACCCTCAGTTGATTGGTCCTGAATTATTCAAAAAGATAGAAAATTTTAAGGCTTATCTGACAGAATGGCGTCGTTTTGCCAAAACCCACTCTCTTTATGATTTGATTTGGAAGATTTACAATGAGCGGTTTTACTATGACTATGTGGGAGCGCTAAGTTATGGTGAAAAACGTCAGGCTAATCTTTATGCGCTAGCGCTTCGTGCGAATCAGTTTGAAAAAACAGGTTTTAAAGGCTTGTCGCGTTTTATCCGTATGATTGACAAACTTTTAGCCTCAGAGCATGATCTTGCAGATGTAGAAGTTTTTCTTCCTAAAAATGCCGTTCGTTTGATGACCGTCCATAAGAGTAAAGGTTTGGAATTTCAGTATGTCTTTTTATTAAATAGCGATAAAAAGTTTAATAACCTAGATAGTAGAGGTCCTGTTATTCTTAGTCGGACAGAGGGTATCGGTATAAAATATTTGGCAGATATGAAAGCGGACTTCCCTGCCAGCCACTCGTATTCTCATCTTTATGTTAGTATGGATACCCTACCTTATCAAATGAACAAGCGTGCTCTAAAACTTGCGGCTATATCAGAGCAGATGCGACTGTTATATGTGGCTTTGACACGCGCTGAGAAAAAATTGTATATTGTTGGTAAAGGGAGTAAGGAAAAGTTAGCAGATAAATTTGATGGAAAGTCTAAAGATGGTAAGCTTTTAGCAGCTGATCGTGAAGCCATGACAAGTTTCCAAGATTGGATTTTAGCGATTATGGAGGCCTTTAGACACCAAGAACTCCCAATTAAGCAAACTTATGTGACAGATAGTGATCTTACCCAAGAAAAAATTGGTCAATTAAAACGAGAAGGCTTACTGGAAGCAGATGATTTGGCGCATAATCGCCAGTCTGATGTGATTAAGAAAGCCTTGGAGAGCTTAGATAAGGTTTCTGAACTGAATCAACAGTATCAAGCTGCCATTAACTTACCGACTCTGCGTACTCCAAGTCAGTTGAAAAAGCCTTTGATTGATGAAGAAGTGGGTGGTTTTGTACAAACGATGCCAACAGATCAGTCAGCACCCCTCAAGCCCCTTCAGTTTCAGTTACCTGATTTTAGTCAAAAGCCAAAGGTCACTGCAGCTCAAATCGGATCAGCAGTTCATCAACTCATGCAAGTGGTGCCTCTAAAAGAAGCGTTAAGTTTATCTGATCTAGAGGAAGCCTTAGCTTTGATTGACCTAGAAGAGCAAGTTAAGAAAGGACTTCATTTAGAAAAAATCTTAGCCATATTTTCAACAGATTTAGGAAAACGATTGGTTAAAGAAGCAGATAAGGTGTATCGCGAAGCGCCATTTGCCATGTTGGAAAAAGATGATGCAAGTGGGGAGCAGTTTATTATTCGTGGTATTATTGATGGCTATCTTCTTTTAGATGATGAGATTATCTTATTTGACTATAAAACAGACCGCTACCATGAGCCAGAGGAGCTGAAAAAACGGTATCAAGATCAGATGAACCTTTATGCTAAGGCTCTATCTAAATCTTATAATGTGGCTATAGACAAAGTGAGTCGTTACCTGATTCTTCTTGGTGGAAATCAGGTGCGCGTGTTAGACCTATAAGGAGAGCTTATGAGAGACAATCATTTACATACCCACCATTCCTATGATTCTGAGGCAGACTTCAGGGATTACTTAGAGAACTATGAAGGAGAAATTGTGACGACAGAGCATTTTGATCTGTCCAATCCTTATAGTCAGCAAGACGATATTCCAGATTATGAGGCTTATAGTAAAGAAATTGAACAACTTAACCAACGTTATGGTCATCGTCTGAAAAAAGGTATTGAAATTGGTTACTATCAACCACGAGAGCAAGATATTTTGAGATTTTTAGAAAATAAAGATTACGATCTAAAGCTCTTATCTGTTCATCATAATGGCGTTAACGATTACCTAGATGACGAAGTAGCTGATAGAGATAAATTTGAGGTTATCACTGAGTATCTCGATTATCTAGAACATGCGATTGGTCGTGTAGAAGCAGATGTTTTGGCACATTTTGATTATGGTTTTAGGCTTTTTGAGGTGAGTGTAGAAGAACTTTCTCAATACGAAGATAAGCTTCTTGCTATTTTCAAAAAAATGATGTCTAACAATCTAGCTTTTGAGTTAAATGCCAAGAGCATGTACTTATATCACCATGAGCATCTCTACCGTTATGCCTTGAGTTTATTGAAAAAAATAGGTTGTAGCTATTTCTCCTTAGGATCAGACGGTCATCAGATAGAACATTTTAGACTGGAGTTTGATCGTATGCTGAGCTTACTAAAAGAGTTTGGCTACAGTGAAGACAATCTGCTATAATGTAAAATCCTTCAGAAGCTTCTGAAGGATTTTACAGTTTTAAAGGATAAAGCGTTCAATAACAATATCATGATCAGGATAATTTTTTTCTAAATGCTCAGCAACTTCTTGATAAAGGACTTTTAGCTCAGCGATTTTATCAGGGTATTCATGACCAATGTAGTGAAAGGTACATTCAATGGTTAAAAAGAGGTCATGAAAAAGAGTGTTCATGCGGTCTAGTTTTTCAAGTAGCTCGCTATCATTTTTTAGAAAATCGGGCACTTCTGTACGATGATTTAAAAAAGCATCAATTTCTTTGACAGGATAGCTACCGTATTCTAGGCTAAGTTCATAGGTCATAATGGTCTCCTTTGTTTTTCACTCAATTTATTTTATCACGCTTTGACCTTGGAAGAAAGAAAGTGGTTTCAAAAGTGGTATAATAATCTAAAAGGAGAAAATAATGAGACGAAGTGTATTAATTACGGGTGCTAGTAGCGGAATTGGAAAAGCCATGGCCTATGCGTTTGCAGAAAATGGAGATTTACCAATCTTAACGGGTCGGCGCCTAGAAAAATTAAAAGAGATTCAAAGTGATCTTAAGCGCCAGTTTGAGATTGAGGCTCCTATTTACCAGTTAGATGTGACTGACTTTGAGCAAGTTAAGGCTGTCACAGAAGAACTAGAAAATGTTGATATTTTGATTAACAATGCCGGTCTAGCACTAGGGCTTGATAAGTTTCAAGAGTATGAATTGAGTGACATGGTCACTATGTTAGATACAAACATCAAGGGCTTGATTTATATGACACGCCAGTTGCTGCCTCAAATGATTGAAAACAACCAAGGGCATATCATCAATATTGGCTCGACAGCAGGGATTTATGCTTATGCTGGCGCAGCGGTTTATAGTGCAACAAAAGCAGCGGTTAAGGTGTTAAGTGATGGAATTCGTATTGATACCATTGACTCAGATGTTAAGGTGACCACAGTCCAGCCTGGAATTGTTCAAACTGACTTTAGTCAAGTGCGTTTTCATGGTGATAAGCAAAAAGCGGATCGTTTTTATCAAGGGATTGAGGCTCTTAAACCTGAGGATATTGCAGAGATTGTGTGTTTTATCGCTAACCAACCAAGACGTGTTCAAATCTCAGACATTACCATCATGGCAAACCAACAAGCGACAGGATTTACAATTCACAGACAATAAAAGATTGGGAAACCAATCTTTTTTAAGGTTTGTTTAACTTTTCTTTCAGTTTGACTTAAGCTAATTTAGGTAATCTATTTCTATCAAAAGTTTACACATGAAAGGAACAGCACACCATGTCAACTCAAATTATTCAAACCCAATTTAAACGTATCGAAACAAAATATATTATTGATAAGGCTATTTTGCCACAGCTAGAAGAAGAATTAAAAGCCCACCTTAAAGCAGACGAATTTGCCGAATCAACGATTACTAACGTTTATTTTGACAATAAAGATTTTGACATGATTCAAGATTCGATTGCTAAGAAAAATAGCCGTGAAAAAGTGCGTATGCGTCTTTATGATGCTAAACCCAATGCTAAAAGTGAAGCCTTTTTAGAAGTCAAGAAAAAAGAAGATGGCGTTGGTTTTAAATATCGCTTAACCACTAATCCTATTTCAGCAGAGCGTTTTGTGACAAAAGGTATTACCGATCAGGCCTTGGTTGATGGGCTGGATCACTCTATTGTTGATGACAAGGTCAATGCAGAGTTGACACAATTGCGCAAACGCTATGGCAACATCAAGCCGATGATGTATATCTACTATGATCGTAAGTCTTATAAAGGGATTGCCGACAAAAAAGTGCGCGTGACGATTGATCAAAATCTCCTTTATCGTGATGAAAACGTATCTGCAACTGCTGGTAAGTATGGTCAAGATCTTTTAGATCCTACTAAAGTCATCATGGAAATTAAAGTACCTGGTGAGCAACCAGATTGGTTAGCAAATATTCTTGCTAAATATAATATCATTCAACAGTCCTTTTCTAAATACGGTACCGCTTATGGTCTCTCGAAAAATCTAAGTAAAGAGGAGGTTTACCTTGCAAGAAACCTTATTTAATAGTGTTTTTTCTAACACCACCACTACTAGTCTTAATCCAGTTGCACTTTTGGTCAGTCTTTTGGTCAGCCTTTGTTTAGGGGTTTTGTTAGCAAGTGTTTACAAGTACAAAACCTTTTACACGAAAGAATTTGTCATGACACTTTCCTTGTTGCCTACCTTGATTGCCATGATTATTTTTCTTGTTAATGGTAATCTTGGTGCAGGGGTGGCAGTGGCTGGAACTTTTAGTCTTATTCGCTTTCGATCTGCCGCAGCTAGCTCAAAAGAGTTGCTTTTAATTTTTACTGCCACAGCTATTGGCTTAGCAACTGGTATGGGCTATTTGGTACTGGCTATTTTATTTACACTCTTTTTATCTCTAGCTCTTTTCATTTTTGAAAACTCTAGTTTTACCAAGGTGAGTCGTACCAAACGGATGCTTCAAATTACCATTCCTCGTGGTTTTAATTATGATATGCTTTTGGAAAAAAGCTTCGCAGATTATTATAAATCTGGTGAGTTGATTTCTTTGAAATCACAGAAGAAAGGTAATAATTTAATTTTGGAATACCATGTGGAATTTGACAACCACATTCGTGATAAAAAAATTATGGATACTCTGTTAGCCTTAGATGATCACATTGAGGTTGTGATTAGTAAAACTGCCCAAAAACGTAAAACCTTATAATGAGCAGAAAGAATGATAGATTTTTCTGCTTTTTGCTTGTTAAGAATTCTCGGTTCAGATTTTTGAAAAAAAGAGTCTGACAGCGTATAATTCTTAATGTTGGAAAAATTCCAATACTAAAATCTATTGCAAAGATTAAGGAGACATGATGTCAGATATTCGAGTATTACTCTATTATAAATATGTTCCCATTGAAAATGCTAAAGAATATGCTGCTGAGCATTTGGCTTTTTGTAAATCTATCGGGCTTAAAGGCCGTATCTTGATTGCAGACGAGGGGATTAACGGTACAGTTTCAGGCGATTATGAAACAACACAAAAATATATGGACTGGGTGCACAGCGATGAGCGTTTTGCTGACCTTTGGTTCAAGATTGATGAAGAAAATGAACAAGCCTTTAAGAAAATGTTTGTTCGTTATAAAAAGGAAATTGTCCATCTTGGCTTAGAGGATGACGATTTTGATAGCGACATCAATCCACTAGAAACAACAGGAGCTTATCTGTCACCAAAAGAGTTTAAAGAAGCACTTTTGGATGAAGATACAGTGGTTTTAGATACACGTAATGATTATGAGTATGATCTGGGACACTTCCGTGGTGCTATTCGCCCAGATATCCGTAACTTCCGTGAGTTGCCACAATGGGTCCGCGACAATAAAGAGAAGTTTATGGATAAGCGAGTGGTGGTTTACTGTACTGGTGGTGTTCGTTGTGAGAAATTCTCAGGCTGGATGGTTCGTGAAGGCTATAAAGACGTTGGTCAATTGCACGGTGGTATCGCAACTTATGGTAAGGATCCAGAAGTTCAAGGTGAGCTTTGGGATGGTAAGATGTATGTCTTTGATGAGCGTATTGCCGTTGATGTCAATCATGTTGATCCAGTTGTTGTCGGAAGAGATTGGTTTGATGGGACACCATGTGAGCGTTATGTCAACTGCGGTAACCCCTACTGTAATCGCCAAACCTTGATGTCAGAAGAAAACGAACACAAGTATCTCCGAGGCTGTTCGCATGAATGTCGTGTTCATCCTAAAAACCGTTATGTAACAGAACACAATCTTAGCCAAGAAGAAGTCGTTGCACGCCTAGCTGCGATTGGCGAAGAGTTGCCAGTCTTAGTCTAGGAGTTTAACGATATAACACTTTTCTAATATCAGTAGCTAATACATGAGGTGGGGCTTTTTGTCCCATCTCTTTTTTATGATACTGCTTATTAAAAAAGGTGAGGTGAGCTTGTAAAGATTATCGAGCAAAAAGGCAGCTAGAGCTTTTATCGACCCTTGGATCAATTGTGTCAATGAAGCTAAGATAGTTAATTATTTTGGATGTATTGACTGGGGAGGATCTGCTTAGTGACGCTAAAAAAATATCTAGGAGCTAGCTCCTAGATATTTTTTTAGCGTGTCACACGTTTGCGTGCTGCTTTTTTGCGGTTTTCTTCGATAAATGCTAATTTTTTCTCTTCAGGTTCAATAACTTTTTTCTTGATGGCAAAGACAGCGCCAGCAACTGCAGCTGCAGAGCCAACAACACCTGTGACAAGACCTTTAGCGAATGCATATTTTTTAGCCATAGTGGGTTCTCCTTTATATGTTATAATAGTCTTATTATCTTAAAAAACCTAGGAAATTTCAAGGAAAAAGCGGATGAAAACAAAAATTTTAGCTGTTGTAGGACCAACAGCTGTAGGTAAGACAGCACTGGGCATTGAGTTGGCACAAATGTTTAATGGAGAGATTATCAGTGGTGATAGCCAGCAAGTTTATAAACATTTAGATATTGGAACAGCCAAGGCAAGTCAAAAAGAACAGGAGTTAGCACCTCATCATCTGATTGATGTGAGAGAGGTAGATGAGACATATTCCGCTTTTGATTTTGTGACGGAGGCAAAAGAGGCTATTAGTGACATTACTCGACGAGGAAAGCTCCCAATTATTGTGGGAGGGACAGGGCTTTATCTTCAGAGTTTGCTTGAGGGTTACCATTTGGGTGGTCAAGTCAATCAAGAAGAGATTTTAGCCTATCGAAAAGAGCTTGCTACCCTGTCAGATGAGCGTTTATTTGAAAAGATAGCAGAGCAAGGAGTGGTGCTAAAAGAGCCGAATCGCCGTCGTGCGATAAGAGCTTTGGAGCTTGCGCACTTTGGTAAAGACCTTAACAATGAAGCTCCCGATTTTGACGCATTTATCATCGGTTTAAATGACGACCGTCAAAAATTGTATGATCGAATTAATCATCGTGTCGATGCCATGCTTGAGATGGGGCTTCTTGAGGAGGCTAAGTGGCTTTATGACCATTATCCAGATGTTCAGGCTACACGAGGTATCGGCTATAAGGAGCTATTTCCTTATTTCTCTGGTCAAGAAGAGCTGGATCAGGCAGTGGAGAAGTTGAAGCAAAATACGCGTCGCTTTGCTAAGCGTCAATTAACTTGGTTTAGAAATCGTATGGCTGTCTCTTTTTATGATATTTCAGCAAAAAATACGACAGAAAACATCAAACAGGATGTTAGGCAATTTTTAGAAAAATAAAGGGGAGAGAAAGGATTTTCGCTCCGCTTTTTTGGTCTATTTATGATACAATAATAAGGTTAAAATGCAGAAATCATCAAGAAGAAATGGCAGGTCACATCATGATTGAAACAGCTCAAAAACAAGAAAGGGTACTTCTCATTGGAGTTGCCTTGCAAGATAGTCAGAACTTTGCCATGTCTATGGAGGAGTTAAAAAGTTTGGCAGAAACAGCGGGTGCAGTTGTTGTTGCTACCTACACTCAAAACCGTGACCGTTATGATAGTAAATCTTTTATTGGTTCTGGAAAAATCGATGAAATTAAGCCCATCATAGAAGCTGATGAGATTGATACGGTGATTGTCAATAATCGTTTAACCCCACGTCAAAATGCTAATTTAGAAGAAGTATTTGGAATTAAAGTTATTGATCGTATGCAGCTGATTTTGGATATTTTTGCCATGCGTGCTAGAAGCCATGAAGGAAAATTGCAGGTTCACCTTGCTCAACTCAAGTATATGTTGCCACGACTAGCTGGACAAGGTGTCATGCTTAGTCGTCAAGCTGGAGGCATCGGAAGTCGTGGCCCAGGAGAGAGCCAGTTAGAGTTAAATCGTAGGTCTATCCGTCACCAAATCACAGATATTGAGCGTCAACTCAAGCAAGTGGCTCAAAATCGACAGACCATCCGTGAAAAGCGTGTGTCATCAACAGCCTTTAAGATTGGTTTGATTGGTTATACCAATGCTGGAAAATCAACGATAATGAATGTATTGACAGAAAAGAGTCAATATGAAGCCGATGAGCTCTTTGCAACACTGGATGCCACAACGAAGCAACTTTATTTAAAAGATAAGTTTGAAGCGACTTTAACAGACACAGTAGGATTTATTCAAGATTTGCCAACAGAGCTAGTGGCGGCTTTTAAGTCAACTTTGGAAGAAAGTCGCCATGTCGATCTTTTGTTACATGTTATAGATGCTAGTGATCCTAATCATGAGGAGCATGAGGAAACTGTTTTAAAGATTTTAGAGGATTTGGAGATGGGGGATATTCCAAGGCTAACTGTTTACAACAAGATGGACTTAGCAAAAGAATTTACGCCAACTCTTTTTCCACATGTTAGTCTATCCGCTAAGTCAAAGACAGCTAGAGAAGATTTGAGAAGAGTGATTTTAGAAACGGTAAAAACTCTTTTTGTCCCCTTTTCGATTAAGGTTGATGCCAGCCAACTTTATCAAGTTTATGAGTTAAATCGCTTGGCACTACTAGAGGATTATGATTTTCAAGATCAAGTAGAGGTTATTTCGGGCTATATTTCAGAAGATAATAAATGGAGATTAGAGGGATTTTATAATGGACTACATTAATTTAGCGATGATCTATGGTGGTTTCACAAGCTTAGATAAGGTTTATTTGGAAGGTAAGTTAGCGTCACTTAGCCCTCAAGAAAAACTTGATATGATAACACCGCCTCCTAGTGTCATCAATGCGTATTTTGCTGAGCTTTATCAAAAACAAGGACCTAAAGCGGCTACAGATTATTATTTTGAATTGTCAAAAGCCCTTCAGTTTTTTGACTCTAAACCGTCATTTTTAGAGCGAAAACCTTTTGTGCGCCTCAATCTTTCAGGTAAAGCTTTTGGTTTTGCTTATCAGAATGATCAAGAAATCGCCATTATTTTTTCAGAAAAAAAAGAAGCTCATACAGCCAGTCTTTGTCTAGAAGTTGCTCAAATCTTTCCGCATTATCTTGTCTATCAAGAAGAACATCAGCTGAAAATGGGCCCTATCGTTTTTGACCAAGAGGTTGTAGAAGACCTAACGCCGACCACTGCTCTTCTTAGTCACGTCAACCGTCTAAAAGGTGGCATTCTTCAAATTACGAGTTTCAATCAGGAAGAAGCCATTAGTCTATCAGAGCAGTTTAAGGGGCAACGGTATTATCAATTTCATCAACGCCAGAGTATTATTTATATTAAAGAGTAGAGAGTGTGATCATGGATATTCAATTTTTAGGTACAGGTGCAGGACAGCCGTCGAAACAACGAAATGTTTCTAGTCTAGCCCTTAAATTATTAGATGAAATCAACGAAATTTGGTTGTTTGATTGTGGTGAAGGGACGCAACATCAAATTTTACAAACCACCATTAAACCTAGAAAGGTTCAAAAGATCTTTATCACCCATCTTCATGGAGACCATATTTTAGGATTGCCAGGTTTTTTATCTAGTCGCTCTTTCCAAGCAAACGAAGAGCAGACGGATCTAGATTTATACGGTCCTGTTGGGATAAAGTCTTTTGTGATGACGAGTTTGCGTGTCACAGGAACACGGTTGCCTTATCATATCAATTTTTATGAATTTGATAAAAATTCCTTAGGCAAAATCATGGAAACTGATAAGTTTGTCGTGTATGCAGAAGAGTTAGATCATTCTATTTTTTGTGTAGGCTATCGTGTGATGCAAAAGGATTTAGAAGGAACCTTGGATGCAGAAGCCTTAAAAGCTGCAGGTGTCCCATTTGGTCCTCTTTTTGGTAAAGTCAAAAATGGAGAGGACGTGATTTTGGAGGATGGTACAAAAATTGTGGCAAAAGATTATATATCTGAACCTAAAAAAGGCAAGGTGGTGACTATTTTAGGGGACACAAGAAAGACGGATGCTAGTGTGCGTCTTGGTTTAGGAGCTGATGTCTTAGTGCATGAGTCCACTTATGGTAAAGGTGATGAGAAGATGGCGGCACGCCATGGTCACTCTACCAACATCCAAGCAGCACAAGTGGCTAAGGCGGCATCGGCTAAACGATTACTCCTCAATCATGTGAGTGCACGATTTTTAGGACGTGATATTACACAATTAGCTAAGGATGCGAAAAAGATTTTTGAAAATTCACACGTTGTGAAAGACTTGGAAGAGATCAAATTATGAGAACAATCGTTATAACTGGTGCAAGCGGTGGCCTAGCAGAAGCTATCATTAAAAAATTACCTGATGATGGCTTGATTTTGTTAGGACGCAGTAAAGAACGTTTAATTGAAAAGTATGGTCATATGCCTAATGTGACTTGTCATCGTATTGACTTATCAGATACGACTGCTATGGAGAACTTGGTTTCGGAGCTTTATCAGCAATATGGGAAAATTGATATTTGGGTCAATAATGCTGGCTTTGGTGAGTTTAAAGCTTTTGATGATTTTTCAGATCAAGATATTAAAGCCATGTTTGAGGTGAATACCTTTGCGACAATGACCTTCTCACGCCTTGTTGGTGAGCGGATGAAGCAGGAAAAATCAGGGCAGATCATCAATATTGCCAGTATGGCTGGTTTAATTGCTTCAAATAAGTCTTCAGTATATTCTGCTAGCAAATTTGCGGTTATTGGATTTTCCAATGCCTTACGTCTAGAACTTGCTGATGATCACGTCTATGTTACAACGGTCAATCCAGGTCCCATTAAAACGGCATTTTTTGATCAAGCTGATCCATCAGGTGAATACCTAAAATCTGTTGAACGTTTTGTACTGACGCCAGAGGTAGTAGCGAGTAAGACGGTAAAAGCATTTGGAAAAAATAAGCGAGAGATCAATCTTCCCTATGTCTTACAGGTGACACATAAGGTTTATACCTTATTTCCTCGTCTATCTGATTTTTTAGCCAGAAAGGTTTTTAATTATAAATGATTTCAGCAAAATACGACTGGAAAATAGAAGAGAAGGCACCTAGTGATGCCTTTTTAAACCTATCTCAAAAAGAGGGCCTTAGCCCTTTAGCTGCTCAACTTTTGTTTGAACGAGGGATAGAGACAAAAGAAGAGTTGGAGCAGTTTTTACATGCAGATTTGTCTGAGCTTTATGATCCTTATCTATTACATGATATGGAAAAGACTGTTTCTCGTATCCGTTTAGCAATCGAAAATGCTGAAAGAATTTTAGTTTATGGTGATTATGATGCAGATGGGATGACAGCAAGTTCAATCATGAAAGAGGCCTTAGAGAGTTTGGGAGCTGATGTTGAGGTCTATCTTCCTAATCGTTTTACTGATGGGTATGGTCCAAATCAAAGTGTCTATCAATATTTTATTGAGCAGCAGGGAATTTCACTGATTATCACAGTGGACAATGGGGTAGCAGGGCAAGAGGCGATTGCTTATGCTCAATCAGTTGGAGTTGATGTCATTGTGACTGACCATCACAGTATGCCAGAGGTTTTACCAGAGGCTTTTGCGATTGTACACCCAGAACATCAGGCTGTTGATTATCCCTTTAAACATCTAGCAGGATGTGGAGTGGCTTTTAAAGTTGCTACAGCACTTCTAGAAGCACCGCCCATGGAATCTTTAGATTTGGTGGCTATTGGGACCATTGCTGATATGGTTAGCTTAACAGATGAAAATCGTATCCTTGTACGCTATGGTCTGAAAATCTTAGCCCATACAGAGCGGATAGGTCTTCAAGAGTTGATGCGTGTATCAGATATTGATAGCGATAATATTGACGAAGATACGGTAGGGTTTAAAATTGCGCCACTTTTAAATGCATTGGGACGGCTAGACGATCCTAATCCTGCTATAGAGCTTTTAACAGGTTTTGATGATGAAGAAGCTCAATCCATTGCTCTGATGATTCAAGAAAAAAATGAAGAGCGTAAGGATTTGGTGCAATCTATCTATGAAGAAGCCTTGAGCATGGTAGATCCCACTTCACCTGTTCAAGTGTTGGCTAAAGAAGGTTGGCATCCTGGCGTTTTAGGGATTGTGGCGGGACGTTTACTTGAAAGTTTAAGTCAGCCTATTGTCGTTTTAAATTGTGAAGGAGAAACAGCAAAAGGATCTGCTCGTAGTGTTTCTAGTATCAATATTTTTGATGCTTTAAAAGACCATAAAGAAGAGCTATTTGATGCTTTTGGTGGGCATGCTGGAGCAGCAGGAATGACACTTCCGATAGAGAATCTCCCTCAGCTTAAAATGGTCTTATCAGATTATATTTACCAAAATGGTCTAGATCAGGCAAGTAAAAATAGTTTAAATATTGATGCCTCTCTAAACTTGGGAGAGGTTAGTCTTGATACGGTGGCTAGTCTTGAGCAGTTGGCTCCCTTTGGAATGGACCATAAAAAACCAGTCTTTCTGGTAAGGGATTTTACGGTCTTACAGACACGTTCGATGGGAAAAGACAATAGTCACCTTAAGTTTAGAATTAAGCAAGATGGAGTGGAATGTGATGTCATTGCCTTTTCACAAGGTCACCTCAAGGATGAGTTTGCTCAAGCACAAGATTTGGAATTAGCTGTTACTTTATCTGTTAACCATTGGAACGGTGAGCGAAATTTACAACTTATGCTGGTTGATGTCAGAGTTGATGGGATTCAGTTGTTTGATATCAGAAAAAAATCAGCCCCTCTTCCAGATGGTGTCCCTATTTTAACCCAAGAGACAACCAGCCCTAGCGTTGTAGTTTTAGATATTCCAGATAGTGACGAGGATCTGCGACGGTTATTTAAAGAGAGAGAATTTGAGGCGGTTTATTTTAAAAATCAAATCAAAAATAATTATTACTTGACAGGATTTGGCACAAGGGAGCAGTTTGCTAGCCTTTATAAAACCATTTATCAATATCCTGAGTTTGATGTTCGCTATAAACTGAAAGAGTTGGCTCATTATTTAAATATACCTGATATTTTACTGGTGAAGATGATTCAAATTTTTGAAGAATTAGACTTTGTTGTTATCACAGATGGGGTGATGACGGTGAACAAAGCAGCGCAAAAACGAGAGATCTCAGAGAGCCAGATTTACCAAGACCTAAAACGATTAGTGAAGTTTCAAGAGCTGATGGCCTTGGGAACTCCCAAAGAAATTTACGATTACCTGACAAAATAGACCCAGAAGCGTAAGCTTTTTTTCAAAAATATGCTATAATAAAGAGTAATGATTTTATTCGATTACTTATCGAAAACAAGAAAGGAAATGAACAGGTATTTAGTATTTCAACTAGGCTACCTTGTATCAGTATTATGGATTTAAAAAATTATATCGCTACAATTAAAGACTATCCCCAAGAAGGTATTGAATTTCGTGATATTTCACCTTTGATGGCCGACGGAAATGCTTATAGCTACGCTGTCCGCGAAATTGTTCAGTATGCAACAGATAAAGAGATTGATATGATTGTTGGACCAGAAGCGCGTGGCTTTATTGTGGGTTGTCCAGTCGCTTTTGAGCTAGGAATAGGTTTTGCTCCAGTTCGTAAACCAGGGAAATTACCACGTGAAGTGATTTCTGCAGACTATGAAAAAGAGTATGGTGTAGATACTTTGACGATGCATGCAGATGCTATTAAACCTGGTCAACGCGTTCTTATTGTTGATGATCTTTTAGCAACTGGTGGTACGGTAAAGGCTACTATCGAGATGATTGAAAAACTTGGTGGTATTGTAGCAGGTTGCGCCTTTTTAATTGAGTTAGATGAGCTGAAAGGTCGCGAAGCCATCGGAGATTACGACTATAAAGTTTTGATGCACTATTAAGTTATAGCTTATAACTATATCTGACTACAAAAAATACATATTGGAAAACTATATCTCCATGTTCTATAATATTAAGATAGATATTATGGAAGTGGAGATGTTTTCATGCCGATTAAACTTGATAAAAAACTACCCGCAGTTGATATTTTACGTTCAGAAAATATCTTCGTAATGGATGATACTCGTGCTGCCCATCAAGACATTAGGCCTATGGAGGTATTGATTCTAAACTTAATGCCACAAAAGGAGGCCACTGAAACGCAACTTTTGAGGCTTTTAGCGAATACTCCACTTCAGATTAATGTGACGTTTCTTTATATGGCAAGTCATAAATCAAAGACGACTCATGCTGATCATATGAAAACTTTTTATAAAACCTTTGATCAAATCAAGGACAGGTATTATGATGGTTTGATTATCACAGGTGCCCCTGTTGAAACCCTTCCTTTTGAGGAGGTGGATTATTGGGATGAGTTGATCAGCGTTTTTGCTTGGTCTAAAAAGCATGTTTTTTCTACCCTTCACCTTTGTTGGGGCGCACAGGCTGGGATTTATTATCGCTATGGCATTGATAAACAAGCCCTTTCTCATAAATTGTCAGGAATTTATGAGCAAGAGGTGACGGATAAGACCAGTTTATTGATGCGTGGTTTTGATGATAGCTTTTTAGCGCCACATTCGCGCTACACCACTATTCAACCAGAAGATATTTTACATCGGACAAATTTAAAGATTGTGGCTCAAGGTCAAGAAGCAGGGCTTTCAATTTTGGCAAGTCGTGATTTACGAGAGATTTATAGTTTTGGACATTTGGAGTATGATTGTGCTACTCTTGGAAAAGAGTATGAGCGTGATCTTCAAGCTGGTATTTCTCCAGATTTGCCCAAAAACTACTATCCAAATGATGACGTGACAAAAGAGCCTAAGATGCGTTGGAATCTTGCTGCAGCGACTTTCTTTAGTAATTGGATTAATTATGCGGTCTATCAAGAAACCCCTTATCGCTTAGAGGAGCTAGAAGAGGAATCTTCCTTTTATGGCTACCTATAATGAGGAATTATGAAGTTTTTACAAGCATATCAGTCGGGCAATTTGGTTTTACCAGCTGCCCTACTTTTTCATTTTAAGGAAATTTTTCCCCAAGCAGATGATTTTTTAGTTTGGCAATTTTTTTATTTACAAAATACCACACAACATCATGATATCTTGCCGAGTAAGATTGCAGAAGCATTGGGAAAACAAGTATCAGATGTTAATGCGAGTATTTCTCGTTTGACAGCTCAAGGTTTACTAAATACAAAGACCATTGAATTGGATGGAGAAATTGAGATTATCTTTGATGCTAGTCCAGCTTTAGAACGTCTGGATCAATTCTTTTTGAATTCTTCATCAGGAGTCAGTCAAAAACCGTCTTCATCTAAATCACAATCTTTAGAGGAGTTCAAGGCTTTAGCAGATGATTTTGCCAGTGAGTTTGGTCGTATGCTGAGTAGCTTTGAGTTGGAAGATTTACGTAAAACAGTGATTGATGAGGAAATGTCCGCTGATTTGGTCCGTGAGGCTTTAAGAGAGGCTGTTTTTAATGGCAAGTTAAATTTTAAATATATCAATGCTATTTTAAGAAATTGGCGTCAAGAGGGCATTTTAACACTTCGTCAAGTTGAGGAGCGCCGCCTAGAACGGGATAAAGCGAATCCTAGAAATGTTCAGGTATCCGATGATTTCTTAAATGCTATGGACTTATGGAGTAATTAGATGTTGGGTCGTGAACGTTTAAAAAAGGTACTGGCTATTATTGCGGAAATGTTTCCAGATGCAAAAGGAGAGTTAGAGTATCAAACTCCTTTTCAATTGTTGGTCGCAGTGATTTTATCTGCACAAGCAACGGACAAGTCTGTGAATAAAGTCACCCCTAAATTATGGACCAAGTTTCCAGCCATCGCTGATTTGGCTTATGCAGACTTATCGGAAGTAGAAGATACGATCAGAAATATTGGGCTTTACAAAAATAAGGCTAAAAATATAAAAAAAACAGCTCAAATCATTTTAGAGCAGTTTGATGGGCAGGTTCCTAAAACGCATAAGGAATTAGAAAGTTTGCCTGGTGTTGGAAGAAAGACCGCAAATGTCGTTTTGGCAGAGATTTATAAGATTCCAGCTATCGCAGTCGATACGCATGTGTCAAGAATTTCAAAGCGTCTCAATATTTCAAAACCAGATGCTTCTGTTGAAGAAATTGAAGCCGATTTGATGAAAAAAATTCCTAAAAAAGATTGGATTGTGACACATCATCGTCTGATTTTCTTTGGGCGTTATCATTGTTTGGCCAAAAATCCAAAATGTGAAGCTTGTCCAGTACAAACTTACTGCAAATATTATAAGGATACCTATGGAAAAAAATAATCTAGAAATCAAACCCCTTTCAAAACGTTTAGAAACAGTTGCCAGTTTTGTTCCAAGAGGAGCCAAGTTATTAGATGTTGGAAGTGACCATGCTTACCTTCCTATTCATTTAATTAACCTAGGACAGATTACAGAAGCAATTGCTGGTGAGGTTGTAAAGGGACCTTACACCTCAGCACTTTCCAATGTTGCAGAATCGGGTTTGGCTGATCGGATTCAAGTTCGACTTGCCAATGGTTTAGCAGCATTTGAAAAGAAAGATAAGGTAACAGCGATTACCATTGCTGGTATGGGAGGACGTTTAATTGCTGATATTCTTGAGTCAGGAAAAGAAAAGCTTGAGAATATTGATCGCTTGATTCTCCAGCCTAATAATCGAGAAGATGATCTCAGAAGATGGCTACAAGCTAATCAATTGAAGATTATCACAGAAACCCTATTGCGTGAAAATGGTAAATATTACGAAGTTTTAGTTGTTGAAAAAGGTCGTATGACTTTGTCTGAGAAAGACTTTCGTTTTGGACCGTATTTAAGAAAAGAAGGATCAGAGGTTTTTGTAGAGAAATGGAGAGGGGAATTAGATAAGTTAAACGACGCTTTGAAATGCATCCCTGAAAATCGTCAACAAGACCGATCAGTCCTTCTTCAAAAAATAGAAATGATACAAGGAGTTCTCGATGTTAGCTAGTGAGATTATTGCAAAATATGAAAGTTTTTGCCCAAAAGAATTATCAATGGAAGGTGACATTTCTGGTATTCAAATTGGTAGATTGGATAAAGAGGTCAAGATTCTCATGCTGGCGCTTGATGTACGTGAAACAACAGTTCAAGAGGCTATTGAGAAAAATGTTGATCTCCTCATTGTTAAACATGCTCCTATCTTTCGTCCTTTGAAAGACTTAAGTGCAACGCCTCAAACAGATATCTTGTTAAATTTGGTGAAGCATGACATTACGGTTTATGTTAGCCATACCAATATCGATATTGTGCCAGATGGGTTAAATGATTGGTTCTGTGATTTACTAGAGATTAAACAAACAGAAGTTTTAAGTCCTACTAAGGATGGTTATGGGATTGGTCGGATTGGCGAGGTGGCGCCCATGACTTTTGAAGATTTGGCGAAAAAAGTGAAAGAAGTCTTTCAGCTTGATGCTGTTCGCTTAGTTAGCTATCGGTCTTCTAATCCTATGATTGAACGAGTAGCCATCTGTGGTGGCAGTGGTCAAGGGTTTTATAAAGATGCTCTATCAAAGGGAGCTGACGTCTATATTACAGGAGATATTTACTATCACACAGGGCAAGAAATGTTGACAAATGGTCTCTTAGCTATTGATCCTGGCCATCATATTGAGGTACTTTTTGTGTCAAAATTGGCAGAAAAATTTAAACTCTGGAAAGAAGAGGAGTGTTGGAATTTGACAATTTTAGAAAGTCAAGCCCCAACTAATCCTTTTTATCATTTGTAAGGAGAGAAAAATGAAACGTATAGCAGTTATTGGAGCAGGAATTGTAGGCTCTACAGCAGCCTATTACCTTTCAAAAGAAGAGTGTCAAGTCACCGTTTTTGATCACGGTGTTGGGCAGGCTACTAAGGCAGCAGCAGGGATTATTAGTCCTTGGTTTTCACGTCGTCGCAATAAAGCTTGGTACAAAATGGCACGTCTCGGTGCAGATTTTTATCCTCAATTAGTTCAAGATTTACAAGCTGATGGACAAGAGGTTGATTTTTATGATCAATCTGGTGTTATTATGATTAAATCACGCTTGGATTGGCTAGATGAACTTTATGCTATTGCTAAAGCGAGAAAAGAAGAGTCCCCTTTAATCGGTGATTTAAAAATTTTAAGTCGTGAAGAGACACTGGAGCGATTCCCTAATTTAGACGGTTTTGAGAAAGTGTTATATGCTTCTGGAGCAGCGCGTGTAGAGGGGAGTAAATTAACTAAGACTCTTCTGAAAGCAAGTGGTGTGGAAGTTGTTGAGGGTGAGAAGGTTTCCTTTACAGTCTTAGAATCAGGACAATATGATATTCAGGGGCGCATTTTTGATCGTATTATTTTAGCAGTTGGAGCTTGGTTACCAAGCTTATTAGAAGATCATGGGTATGATGTTTGGGTACGTCCACAAAAAGGACAGATTAATGATTACCTATTTGAAAACTTAGAAACAGGTCGATATCCAGTAGTGATGCCTCATGGTGAGATTGATATTATTCCCTTTAAACACGGTAAACTGTCTGTGGGAGCAAGCCACGAGAATGATATGGGGTATGATTTGAGTGTTGATGAGGAGATATTAGACCGACAAGAAGAACGTGCTAAACCGTATTTTCCAAAATTAGACGAAGCTATTTCACGCACATCACGTGTTGGGATTAGAGCCTATACTAGAGACTTCTCACCTTTCTTTGGAGAGGTCCCTGGTTTACAAGGAGTCTATGCAGCAAGTGGTCTGGGATCTTCAGGACTAACCATTGGTCCTTTGATTGCAAAACAAATGGTTCAGCTTGCAACAGATCAAAAAACAGATCTGGACCCATTTGAGTACGATATTCGTAAGCATCTATCAAAACGAGATTAGAAAGAATGTTTCGATAAGATGCTAAAAATAAAAAATGAGTTTGGGAAAATCCAAACTCATTTTTGTTATTAAATTAGTTTATTTTTGCTTATTTTCTCCTTAAAAAAGCTAATGATGCATCCTAACCAAGTCAGTAAGGTTATTCCTAAACCAATCATAAAACTCATTGGAGTTTTGTAGGCTAAAATAGCGACATTTTTCCCTTTTTTCTGGTTAATATAAGGGGTTCCGATGGTTGTTAATTGTCTATCTTTGCTAGTGATGACCTGACCATTTGCTGTTAGAGTAGAATGGTGGTATAAAATAATAGGGAGATTGATTTTTGTATCTGTATCCGATGTCCACTCTAGAATGAGTTGACTATTTTGAACAGAAGTTTTAAAGTTTTTCCTTGGTAAAATAACCAGCTCTTCGTATAAATCGTATTTATTGCTAGATGACTTTCTGTAAATAGGGAGGTAGTCGGGTGTAGATTTGTGGACCAGATTTAAGAATTTACTCTTATCAGGGTCGAAAATAGCTTGCCTAATAGCGTCAGCATCGCCTTCATAGGTCATATGTTTTCGTCGTTGAACAGGTTGATTGGTATCAAATTGTTTAGCAAAATTTTCTTGCGTGGTGTAAATGACTTGTCCGACTCCCATTAATAATGCAATCATCAAAATGACAGAATAAAATGATTTTGAAGGTTGACTTTTTTCAACCAACATCGCTAGGCAAATCAATAGAAAAATAGTGGCTGGGATAAAGAATCGAAATGGGAATTGGATAATTTCAACAATAGTAATCTTAGCAGTTACAAGACTCTCCCAAGGAAATAGACTGCTAGCTAAAAATAAAAAGATCAGAAGATTAAGATAGGTCATCTTAAGTTCTGGGGAAGATTTTCTAAAATAAACTGCTCCAGCTAAAAGAGTAATGCCTAAAAGGGCTATCAATGGCAGAGGGTCAAATAAGAGTTTAGAGCTTAATTGACTGATAGTATATGCCGCGAGTCGCTGATTGACAAATGGTTGTTTTAACTCGTTTTGACTAGAGAGTTGTAGCAGAGGCAACCAAATATTTATGGTTAATAGGGTAAACATGGCAATCGCCATGATCCCATCTTTTAGAATCTTTAATTTCTCATTTGATTTGATAAAGCCGTAGAAATAAAAAGGGAGATAGGATAAGACCAAGAAAGTGGACGTTAGGACATGGACTTGGAACATCAAGGCCACACTCATGCCTAATTGTCGTCTTTTAATCTTTCCAGTTTGGATAAAGTCAAAAGCAGGTATTAAACATAAGGGATAAAAGGCTGCTCCCCAACTACTAAATCCTTGACGTATGGTCCAGTATTGGATTGAAAAGGTAGTGAGATAAAATAGTGAGATAGGAAGGGCATACTGTAAGCGAATTCCTATCTTTCTTAACAGGAGGTATAATGAATGTCCTGCGATACTCCCGATTAAAATCCGAGAAAGAATTTGATAGGTTAGCCAATTTTTTGAAATCAAGACCAAGAGACCTTGAAAGTAAGCAAAAATTGGACCATAAAGAGCATTGATGATACGCCCTGACTGTTCAAAACTAAATAGAGAGATGAAGTAGTGCCACTGTCCAGTTTTTATCTGCATAGCTGTCTCGTAGAAACGATTATAGTGGAAAAGCACATCGGATCCTAAGATGGCTTTTTGGGTGATGATTTGAGGTAAACAAAGTAAAATACTAAATAAAACAATGATGAGACTAACACCTAGCCTCGTTTGATATTTTTTTGTCATAGCCTTATTATATGATTTTTGAAAAAGATTTACAAGAATGGTACAATGGAGTAGCTATTGAAAGATGGAAGAGAGATAAAAGAGAGATGGAAAAATTAAGTATAGTAGTACCTTGTTATAATGAAGAATCTACGATCCGTTCATTTTTAGCTGAAACGCAAAAGGTAGAGGAAATTTTAAGAGATCAGCTAATATTTGACTATATTTTTGTAAATGATGGATCAACCGATAACACCTTGCCTGTCTTACGTCAAGTTAGCGAAGAAAATGTTAATGTGCATTATTTGTCATTCTCTCGTAATTTTGGGAAAGAAGCAGGCCTTTTAGCAGGTTTAGAAGCAGCAGATGGCGACTATGTTACCGTTATGGATGTTGATTTGCAAGATCCTCCAGAATTATTGGTTGAGATGTATGCCAAAATTAAAGAAGGTTATGATGTCGTTGGGACTCGTCGTGGAGATCGAACAGGAGAGCCTCCTATCCGCTCGTTTTTTGCTAAGGCATTTTATCGATTGATTAACGCGGTGTCTGATACTGAGATGGTCGATGGTGCGCGTGATTTTCGATTGATGACTCGGCAGGTCGTTGATAGCATTTTAGAATTGGGTGAGGTCAATCGTTTTTCTAAGGGACTTTTTGCTTGGGTAGGATACGATGTTACCTATATTAGTTATAAAAATCGAGAGCGGGTTGCAGGAGAGACCTCATGGAATTTTTGGAGTCTTTTGCGTTATTCTATTGATGGATTTATCAATTTCTCAGAAGCGCCACTTAACCTTGCTATGTGGTCAGGACTAGGCTTCTTTTTCCTATCTATTTTGGGAATTTTGTTTGTGGTGATTCGTAAACTAACCATAGGTGGTAGCGTAACAGGATGGGCTAGCCTTGTTTCTATTATTCTATTTATTGGAGGCCTGCAGTTGTTATCATTAGGTATTATTGGAAAATATATTGCAAAAATTTTCTTAGAAGTGAAAAAAAGACCCGTCTATATTATTAAAGAAAAAGGATGAAATAAATCCACTTTTAGTGTAAAATAGAACTAACTTATTGTGAGGAGAAAATTATGATTTTAGTAACAGGTGCTAATGGCCAGCTTGGGACAGAACTACGTCATTTACTTGATGAACGAAATGAAGAATATGTTGCAGTCGATGTCGCTGAAATGGATATCACAGATGCAGAAAAAGTCGATGAGGTCTTTGCGCAAGTCAAGCCGACTTTGGTTTACCACTGTGCTGCTTATACAGCGGTAGATGCTGCAGAAGATGAAGGAAAAGAACTAAATTACGCTATCAATGTTACGGGTTCTGAAAATGTTGCCAAGGCTTGTGCCAAATATGATGCAACTCTTGTTTATATTTCAACAGATTATGTTTTTGATGGCGAAAAACCAGTAGGACAAGAGTGGGAAGTTGATGATACTCCAGATCCACAAACAGAGTATGGTCGTACCAAACGTCTGGGGGAGATTGCTGTGGAAATATATGCTCCTAAATTTTATACTATTCGTACAGCTTGGGTATTTGGTAATTACGGAAAAAACTTTGTTTTTACCATGCAAGCTTTGGCAGAAAAGCATCCGCGTTTAACAGTCGTTAATGATCAGCACGGTCGCCCAACTTGGACACGTACCTTGGCTGAATTTATGACTTACTTGGCAGAAAATCAAAAAGAATTTGGTTATTATCACTTGTCAAATGATGCAACAGAAGATACCACTTGGTATGATTTTGCAAAGGAAATTCTAAAAGATACAGATGTAGAGGTCGCTCCAGTTGACTCTAGCCAATTCCCAGCTAAAGCAAAACGCCCACTAAATTCAACAATGAGTCTCAAAAAAGCTAAGGAAACGGGATTTGTTATTCCGACTTGGCAAGATGCACTCAAGGAATTTTATCAACAAGAAAAAAAATAAAATGATTAAGGTTGAAGGTCAGGCTTCAACCTTTTTGATTTTAAGCAAAGACTCTATAATTATGCTATAATAGAATATAAGTGCAGTTTTAAAGGAGCAAGATCATGCAAGATGTTTTTATCATTGGAAGTCGAGGGTTACCAGCTCAATATGGTGGCTTTGAAACTTTTGTAGAAGAACTGATTCGTCATCAACAAAATAAGGCGATTCGTTATCATGTGGCTTGCTTAAGTGACTCATCCCACCATCATCATTTTGATTATAAGGGGGCAGATTGCTTTACCATCAATCCCCCAAAGCTAGGCCCTGCACGTGTCATTGCCTATGACATAATGGCGATTTCATATGCTATTAGCTTAATCAAAAAAAATCACCTGAAAAATCCGATTGTTTATATTTTAGGAAATACGGTAGGAGCTTTTATCGCTCCTTTAGCTAAGAGGATTAAAGCAGTTGGGGGGCGATTATTTGTTAATCCTGATGGTTTGGAGTGGAAACGTTCTAAGTGGATCAAACCTATTCAAATTTATCTGAAATATTCAGAAAAAGTGATGACAAAGCATGCTGATCTGATGATTTCGGATAACATGGGAATTGATGACTATCTTAAACAATCTTATCCATGGGTTAAGACACGTTTTATTGCTTATGGTACAGATATGACCCCATCACCTCTGACTAGCCAGTCGGAGAAAGTTCGTAGTTTTTTTGATCAGTGGGCTAGTAAGGAAAAAGAGTATTTTCTAATTGTTGGACGATTTGTACCAGAAAATAATTACGCTTTAGCGATTGAAGCTTTTATGGCTTCAAAGACTCAGAAAGATTTAATGGTTATCTGTAATCATCAAGGAAATGCCTATTTTGAACAACTAAAATCTTTGACAGGTTTTGAAAATGATAACCGCATCAAATTTGTCGGAACTGTTTATGATAAAGCATTATTGACCTACATCAGAGAACAGGCTTTTGCTTATATTCATGGTCATGAAGTTGGAGGCACCAATCCAGGCTTATTAGAAGCTTTAGCCCATACGGAGCTTAATCTGGTGTTAGATGTCAATTTTAACCGAAAGGTTGCTGAAAATACAGCTTTGTATTGGTCTAAAGAAATCGCTAGTTTGACTGCTTTAATTGATACAGAAGTTGATGATGATAAGCGCCAACGCTTGTCAGAAGAGGCAAAGGCTCATATGAGTGAAGACTATACTTGGGAAAAAATTGTGGGAGAGTATGAGGATTTATTTTTAAATGAAAGTTAATATCTTAATGGCCACCTACAATGGTGAGAAATACTTAGAAGAACAGATTGCAAGTATTCAGAATCAAACCTTTCAAGATTGGGAACTTTTAATAAGAGATGATGGCTCAACAGATCAAACAAGAGCCATTATCCAAAGATTTGAAGAAAGTGATCAACGGATTCGTCTCATCAATCCAAATAGTATGGAAAATATGGGAGTGATTAAGAGTTTTTATACCTTGGTAAAGCATGAAGTGGCGGATTTTTACTTTTTTAGTGATCAAGATGACATTTGGCTCCCCAATAAATTACAACTGTGTTTAGAGGCTGCTCAGAATGAAAGAAAAGATCTACCACTAATGATTTATACGGATTTACGAGTTGTGGATCAGGAACTTAATGTCATCCATGATAGTATGATTAAAAGTCAGTCCCATCACGCCAATACAGAGTTGCGACAAGAGTTGACTGAAAATACAGTGACAGGTGGAACAAGCCTGATTAATCATGCCTTAGCACAACAATGGCAAGTCTATGAAGGGATTTTAATGCATGATTGGTATTTAGCGTTGCTAGCATCTGCCTTAGGGAAGTTACTTTATTTAGATTCCCCAACTGAGCTTTATCGACAACATGAAAATAATGTTTTAGGAGCTAGAACGTGGTCTAAACGGATTAGAACTTGGCTAAAACCACATCAATTGGTAGATAAATATTGGTGGTTAATTTCTTCTAGTCAAAAACAAGCTCAACAATTGTTGTCTTTAGACTTATCAAAGAAAGATCGTGAAATGGTAGAGGCGTTTATTGGTATTATGAAAGAAAATACGCTCACTCGTATGAAGCATTTAAAAAAATATCGATTAGCTAAGAATCGTTGGTTTCATACGCTTATTTTTACCACATTGATTGTGACTAAATTTGGATATAGGAGGTAATATATGAATTTATTGTCTAAGGAAAACCGTATTCTTTTAAGGGAAATGATTAAAACTGATTTCAAACTACGTTATCAGGGTAGCTTTATTGGGCATCTTTGGTCAATTTTGAAACCCATGATGCTATTTACTATCATGTATCTGGTTTTTATTCGATTTTTGAGAATCGATGACGGAACTCCGCACACTGCAATAGGGGTCCTTTTTGCAATGGTAACTTGGAACTTTTTTGCTGAAGCTACGAATATGGGCATGCTCTCCATTGTAGGGCGCGGAGATCTGATTAGAAAACTTAATTTTCCAAAAGAAATAATTGTTTTTTCATCAGTTGCAGGAGCGGGTATTAATTTTAGTATTAATTTGCTAGTGGTCTTTGTTTTTGCACTTATAAATGGAATTCACCTAAGTCTTAATTTTTTGATTTTAATCCCATTATTCTTGGAGTTGATTATTTTAGCATCTGGTATTGCATTGATTTTATCGAGTCTTTTTGTAAAATATCGTGACATTGGCCCTATTTGGGAAGTTATGATGCAAGCTGGTATGTATGGTACCCCTATCATTTATTCTATAACGTATATTTTGCAAAAAGGACAGGATGATATTGCCAAAGTACTGATGCTCAATCCCTTAGCTCAGATTGTGCAGGACATTAGACATTACATTGTATTCTCAGGAAATCCACGTGGATGGGATTTGATTAATAATAAAATGATTGCAATAGTTCCCTATATGTTACCTATTATTATTTTTATAATTGGATTTGTGATTTTTAAGAAAAGTGCTAAGTATTTTGCGGAGATTTTATAATGACAAAAAATATTGCAGTTAAAGTAGAACATGTTTCTAAATCTTTCAAGTTACCAACAGAAAGTACACATAGTTTACGAACAACTTTGGTCAATCGCTTTAAAGGAATCAAAGGTTATAAGGAACAACACGTTCTTCGTGACATTAATTTTGAAGTTGAAGAAGGAGATTTTTTCGGAATTGTAGGTCGTAATGGTTCTGGTAAATCAACCCTTCTTAAAATTATTTCGCAGATTTATGAACCAGAGCTAGGTCGAGTGACTGTCAATGGAAAGCTTGTCTCATTTATTGAATTGGGTGTTGGCTTTAACCCTGAACTTACAGGGAAAGAAAATGTCTATATGAATGGTGCTATGCTTGGTTTTACAACCGATGAAATTGATGCTATGTATAATGATATTGTTGAATTTGCTGAGCTCGAAGAATTTATGAATCAAAAGTTGAAAAACTACTCGAGTGGAATGCAGGTTCGTTTGGCATTTTCTGTAGCGATAAAAGCTCAGGGCGATGTACTTATTCTTGATGAAGTACTTGCGGTTGGAGATGAGGCATTTCAACGGAAGTGTAATGATTATTTTATGGAGCGTAAAAAATCAGGAAAAACAACAATTCTTGTAACCCACGATATGAGTGCTGTTAAGAAATATTGTAATAAGGCAGTTTTAATTGAGAATGGATTGGTAAAAGCCTATGGAGAACCGTTTGATGTCGCAGGACAGTACCAAATAGATAATACAAAATCAAATTCTACAAGGCAAGAAAATGAGAAATTAGAAGAACCAGAAAACAATGAACAATTGGTAAATCATAGGATAAAAGATTTTAAAGCAAAGTTACTAGTCGATAAGATTTATCAACCTTCTGATACGATTCAGTTTGAAATTTCTTATGAACAGTTGGTTGAAGATCAAACGTATTTAGCATTTACTTTTTTTGATATCGACACAGGACAACCGTTATATAATGATAATTCAATGTATCTATCTACATCTGGTAGAGGACTAAAAAGGTTTAGTTATGATTGTTGTCTAGACTATTTCAATAGTATAAAATTACGCATGGTTGTGGTTGTCAAAAATATAGATTCAGAAATCCTAGCTGTTACACCAATAGAAGAATCACCGGTATTTTCTATCGCCCGTAAGATTGATCAAAATGATTTATCGCTAGTAGATTCTGCAGATGCTATTTTACAGAGACAGGGAACTTTCAAAATTCTATAAATAAGGGAGAAGAAATGAATAGAGTATTGATTTACGTTCATTATAATCCATATGACGAGTTTAGTGACCATGTGAAATTTCAATTAGATCAAATTGTACCAATATATGATACTGTCATATTTATTAGTAATAGTTTTTTAACTGAAAAAACTCAAAAATTAATAAAATCTAGATATGGTGTCGACACTCTTATTATTAGGAAAAATACAGGTTATGATTTTGCTGCTTGGAGGGATGGCCTGCTTGGTTTAGATGCGTCAATACTAGAGGAATTAGAATCTATAACTTTAATGAATGATACTTGTTTTGGACCACTTTGGGATCTAGAACCTTATTATCTATCATTTTCCAAAAAGCAAAATATTGATTTTTGGGGCTTAACTAATCATGCTGCAGTGCCTGATAGTAGTCCCTTTATTCCTGAGCATCTCCAATCGTATTTTATGGTTTTTCATCAATCCGTCATTTCTTCTGAACAATTTTGGGATTTTTTTCATAGAGTAGAAGATTTTGAAAATGTTCAGGATGTTATTGATTGTTATGAAACACAACTTACGAAAATTTTGACAGAGAGTGGTTTTAATTATGGGAGTGTTTTAGATACAGTGCCACTGGTAGAAGAGGGTAACTATAATTTCTCCTTGGATTATCCTAAAACTATTTTAGAAAATAAAGTCCCATTTATTAAAGTCAAGCTATTTGAAAAGCACCAGTTTATTGCTCCTTATGTTATTGATGATATTAAAGAGAGAACTTCTTACCCAGTTTCGTTGATTACAAACCATTTGTCAATGGTATATCTTCCGGATGCTATCTATAAATTAAGTCAGAAGAATACCGAGAAAATTTATAGTTTAGATGATAAAAATGTCTCAGTTGCAATTCAATTACATGTCCACGATACAACATTTTTATCTCAAGCCTTTGCCTGGTTAGATAATATTTCCTTTGAATATGATTTATTTCTTACTCTCGATTCAAAAGAAAATAAAAAAGAAGTTGAGTATTTTTTATCAGAAAACTCAAAATATGCAGATGTTAATATATTAGCACCGATAAATTCAAATCTGGAACCTTTATTATTGAATGGTAAGAAGCTACTTGACTACTCTTACATTGGTTATTGTCACACACTTCAATTTGCAACAGGTGATGTTTATACAACAAATTCTTGGCGTTCAGAACTATTTGAAATGATGATTGGGAGAGCAGATAGTATATTGTCTATTTTGCAATCCGAACCAGAGACGGGAATGATTATTCCAGATATTCCAACCTATTTTAGATATAAAAAAGTAATTGATGCTGATGTTGAGCACGAAGATGATGAATTACTCTCTTATTTATGGAAAAAACTATCTATGAAAAAAAATGTGGATTTTTCACTGATTGATACATTTATCACAAGTTATGGATCATTTTTTTGGTTCAAAAAGGAAGCTTTACAACCACTGTTGGAATTTTCAATTGATGAGGAAGATTCTAAGCTTTATACCGGTGATTTATGGAAAACCCTGGAACGTCTTCCGGTATATGTGGCCTGGGATCAAGGTTTTGATTTTAAAATTTCAAATACTTCTCATCAATTATCACCTTTCGTTGATCATAAATTACTTAATCATCGTAAGGAATATCGAGAAGTAGAGGTTATAAAAGAAGTAGAGGTTATAAAAGAAGTAGAGGTTATAAAAGAAGTAGAGGTTATAAAAGAAGTGGATAGGCCAGTTTATCCAGATTTTTATATCGATATGACTCATATAACTCAAAAAGAGGGAATTAGATATATATTCCTTCTTCCATGGAAGGCATTGAAATTCATTGTGAAATGGAATTTATTGAAAATACAGAATAAAAAGGGAAAAGAATAATGAAAAATCTTATAAAAAAGGTTATTTGGACATATCAGCATGAGGGTGTTCATGCAATATTTAGGAAGACAAGAGTATATTTTAATAAAACAAAAGAAGAAACATCTCAAAAAATTTCTAAGATTGATCTAGGGAATCTTCCTGTAATGCCTCAACTTGAAGATATAGCTAAGGCAGATTACTTAAAATTTCCGTACCATAAGCCAGCCAAAGTAAAAAAGAGCACTTTAGATATTGCGTGGGTTTCTCCACCAGTTGGACCTGGTGGAGGAGGGCACACCACTATTTCACGTTTTATAAAATATTTACAAAAACAAGGGCATCATATTACTTTCTATGTGTATGATAACAATACTATCCATCAATCATTAGCTGAGATTAAGACTATTTTATCGTCGTCTTATCACATTGACGTTGCAGTTGCTAATTTGAGTAATTTTGGAAATCATGATGTTGTTTTTGCAACTAGTTGGGAAACAGCTTATCCTGTTTTTAATATTAAAAATCCAAATCTTCATAAGTTTTATTTTGTTCAAGATTTTGAGCCATTATTTTATGGTGTTGGTTCTAGGTATAAGTTGGCTGAGGCAACCTATAAATTTGGTTTTTATGGTATAACGGCTGGAAAGTGGTTAGCACATAAAGTAGCAGAGTATGGTATGGATGCAGATTACTTTAATTTTGGTGCAGAAATTGATATCTATCGTCCAAAAGGTGAAATCAAGAAGAAAAAGCAAGTTGCATTTTATGCGCGTGCTCATACCGAACGTCGAGGTTTCGAAATTGGTGTAATGGCACTTAAAATTTTTAAAGATAAACATCCAGATTACGATATTGTCTTTTTTGGACAAGGTATGGAAAGTTACGATATTCCTTTTGAATTTATTGATCGTGGTATTTTAACAAAGGAAGAATTAGCTGAGATTTATCACGAAAGTGTGGCCTGTCTAGTTCTATCTTTGACTAATGTTTCTCTATTGCCGTTAGAACTCTTAGTATCAGGATGTATTCCAGTGATGAATAGTGGAGAGAACAACACGATGGTTCTTGGTGATACACCACACATTGCCTATACAGAGGCTTATCCTGTCCATCTTGCAAATGAATTATCTAAAGCAGTGGAACGTGACAACATTGATTTGTATGCACAAGAAATGTCTAATTTCTATGAAGGAATGTCGTGGGAAAAGAGTTATCAAAAAGTAGAGGAAATTATTAAGCGTGAGGTTTGTGATGTCTGAAAATGTTAAAGCAACAATTTTTATTCCTGTCTATAATGGTGAACATGATCATTTGGAAGAAACTTTAACTGCTATTTATAATCAAAAAACAGATTTTAATTGGAATGTGCTTATTACAGACTCAGGTTCAAGCGATCAATCAGTTCAGATTATTAAAGAGTTTGCTGAGAGGTATGGAAATTTAATTCTGAAAGAAATTGATAAATCAGATTATTCCCATGGTCGAACCCGTCAATGGGCGGCAGAAATTGCAGATGGGACTTATATGGTTTATCTTACTCAGGATGCTGTTCCATATAATGAAAATTGGTTAAATGAAATGCTCTCCCCATTTGAAATTAGTAATCAGATTGTTGCAGTTTTAGGTCGCCAAAAACCGCGTTATCATTGTTTTCCTGCTATGAAGTATGATATCAGTGCAGTGTTTAGTGAGCAAGGTACAGAAGATGCGATAACAATTTGGAAACGCACAATTGAAGAACAACGAGGCTGCTACACAAAGGAATCGTTCTACAGTGATGTTTGTTCTGCTGCACCACGTGAATTTCTAATTAATGAGATAGGATACCGTCCGGTAAAATATTCTGAAGATTATGAGTATGGTAAAGATATTATTGATGCAGGTTACTATAAAGCCTATAATGGTAAAGCAGTGGTTGAGCATTCAAATGATGTCCTACTTTCGGAATATAAAAAACGTATATTTGACGAAACATACAATGTTCGATTGAATAGTAATCTCCCAGAATCACAGATGAGTTATTTTTATGTATGTTTTCAAAGTTTAAAGGGAGCCTTACGAGATACCCGAAAAATTTTATCTGATAAAGATTATTCATGGAAACGTAAACTATATTGGACATTTATTAATCCTTTATTTCATCTTGAAAAATGGCGAGGAATTAGACTAGCAAATAGAGTCCAATTGGGAAGCGATATTGATAACTATTCACTTGAGGCTAAACGAGAGGAAAAACATTAAGAGTAAAAACTCCTCCTAGTGCATTACTGAAAGAATGTACAGGTAAAAAAGAGGTTTATAAAAATTCGTATTATGATGGAGCAATTAAAAAAAATAAAGACTAATCTGTCTGAAGACATCAACTTAAAAGAAATACTTCATATTTTTATTTTAATAACCGCAACCTTGGTAATTGGTACATATTTTATCAGTGAGTATTTGGTTGATTACCACTCGGCTAGTCAAAGTATTTTAAATTACCATTTAATTATAAGGATTGGATTAATTATTGCTATCCTAATATTTTCAGTCTACACATCTTATGATATTAGCAAATCATTTTTTTCGAAATTAGGCATTTCTTATATTTTATACTTGTTGGTATCTTATTTTCTACTTGCTACACAAAATATTAATAATAAGGAATTTGATCTATTAGATTTCTCAAAAAATAAATTTTTTGAATTAGATAGCTGGTGGTTAATAGGTGTCATTCTTTGTTTATCATATATTATTCAATGGCTTTCAACAAAATCAAAAATAGTTGAAGAAATAGACGAGATGTTATATGACTATAGTGAGTCCCATCTCAGTCTGGCTTTATTGGTATCTTTGATTGTCATTCAAGATAGTAAGCTTTTAGCTAATTTGAAGCAATACTTGGCGTTGTCTAATGGAGGAAATCTGCAATCCTATCTAGAAACAGTATCATATAAACTTCCACTTATCATTTTTACTGTAACATTAGTAACTTATACGTTTTGGAATGCAATTGATGGAATTCGAAGAAATAAGTCAACTTTGTCTTTAGCTATTGTTAGCAGTTTCTTGTTCGCGTTAATTTTTAACTATTCTATTCAATATGGTATAAAAGCTGATGCTGATTTTTTAGGAGAATATATTTTTGCAGGAGCAACATTATTTCAAATTGCTATATTGACTGCTGTTTACATGATTGTCTACTTTGTTATCAATCGTTACTGGTTATCAAGTATCTTTATTATTTTTTCAGGATTAGCTGTAACAATTGCAAATAGTGTTAAATTTAAGATGAGAAGCGAACCTCTCTTGATTACAGATTTTTCTATGCTTACTCAATTGGATTTGATATTTGGTTATGTCAATATTAAACTTTTAGTTTTTTCCATTGTACTGATTGTTTTATTGATTTTTATTTATTTTTATTTACGAAATAAATATTTGAAAGGAAAAATATTTAGCTCTATCAAAAAGAGGATTGTTTTGACTTTGTCAATATTGTCTCTTTTTAGTGGTATTATTACATTATATGCTTTGCAAGGAAGGGGACAGACTTTTAATAATATCCCAGTCTTTTCAAGATTAAATAGTCGAAATATTTCATTTACAGGTCATGCAACAAGCGCTCGTTATCAATCGCTCATGCATGTGTGGATGAAACAGCTAACTAAGCCGATTATGCTGAAACCTGATAATTATAGCAAGGAGGCAATTGATAAGTTAGTTAAGAAATATCAAAAACGTGCTAGTGAAATTAATGAGAGTAGAACTCAGAATATCGAAGACGAGACTGTTATTTTTATACTAAGTGAAAGCTTATCTGACCCTAGACGATTAAAAGGGGTAACCCTTTCGGAAAATGTTTTAAAAAACATTGATCAAATTAAGTCACAAACGACAAGTGGCCTTATGAAATCTGATGCTTATGGAGGTGGTACCGCTAATATAGAAATTCAGACTTTATTAGGATTACCTTTTTATAATTTGTCCCCTTCAATAGCTATTTATAATGTAGAAGCTATTCCTAAAATGTCTATTTTACCATCGATAAGTGATAGTTTTTCACCTGACAATAGATATGTTGTTCATTTGGGCGAGACCACTCTATATTCTCGTGCGGATGTTTATAACCGTTTGGGATTTGGTAGCTTTATTGCAGATGATAAAAATGCTGTTAAGCCAACAATAAATGAAAAGTATGGTGGATTTCCAAGTGATCAATCAACATATCAAAATGTTTTAGATAAATTGGATACAGATAAGAGTCAATTCTTTTCAGTTATTACTTATCAGAATCATGTTCCATGGTCTATGTCCGAACCAGCTAGTATTGTAGGTGAGGGTGAAGAGTTTACCGCGGAAGAAAATGAAAGCTTATCCAATTATATTCGACTTTTGAAAGAAACGGATATTAGAACTAAAGAGTTTTTAGATCAGCTATCAAAAATGGATAAAAAAATTACAGTAGTTTTTTATGGTGACCATCTTCCAGGGTTTTATCCTGAATCTACGTTCACAGAAGATCCAGAGAGCAAGTACCTAACAGATTATTTTATTTGGAGTAATAAAGATAATCAAAAGAAAGAATATGATAAGTTAAATTCAAGTGATTTTCCTGCTGCTGTTCTGGCTCATACTAATTCTAAGGTATCTCCATATTATGCTCTGTTGACAGATGTTCTAGAAAATGCAAGTGTGGATAAAACAAAGTTAACAGAAGAAGGTGATGAAATTGCTAACGACTTGAAGTTAGTACAGTATGATATTACAAGTGGAAAGGATTATTTAGGAGAGTATCAACAGTTTTTTGAATTCAAAAAATAGGGAGGAATATGAAAAAAAAATCCAGAAGTTCACAAAAATTCTATCTCAATAATTATATCTATTTATTGATTTATTCCATTATATTTGTACTTATTTCGCATGTCTCTATAAATGTTTCAAGCATTATATACGATTATCCTTTTCATCTAGCTAGAATTGTTGGTTTAGCACAGTCTTTAGTAAATCATGATTTTTTACCTAATTTGAACTATATGTTCTTGAATGGTTCGGGTTACGGTGTTGCGATGTTTTATGGGAATTGGATGCTTTATCTACCAGCTTTGGTATTTATCCATACAGAAACTGCGACTCTTAGTTTTGACATATTTGTTTGGCAATCCATCTTTTTTACTGTATGTGCTACCAATTATGTCCTGGAAAAAATAACCAAAGATAAATTAAGAGCACTCTTAGGGGCAATTGCCATATCTTGTTCTGTAACTTATTTTGGTTTTGGTATGACAGCTGTTGTACCATTGATTCCTTTATTACTTTATTCTATCTATAAGGTTATTTTCGAAGATCGCTACAGTCCTGTATTACTTGCTGTAACAATTGCTTTACTCATTCAGACACATATTATATCCACTTTGGTATTGGCCATCTTTTCTTTAATACTAGTTTTGCTTAATTTCAATAGGCTAACATTGAAAAAAGTAAAATCCTTTATTATTTCAATAATCTTAGCTATATTTTTATCAAGTGGATTTATTTTTCAATATCTAGAACAAAGTACTTCACAAACATTTTTTGTTAGCTGGAAATTGCGAAACTATCCTTTTCCATCGAATGCACTCATGTCTCCAGGTGACTTATATTCGATAGTAACAAATTATTATTGGCCAATTGTATTTTTGTTTATATTTTTATCAATAGTCATTTTTAAAAAGTTAGATGTATTTTCTAGACAATTAATTTTAGCAACACTTGTAATGTTCATATTTTCATCTAATCTATTACCATGGCACATATTGAGAGAAACTTTTCTTTCTGTCTTTCAGTATACGGAAAGATTAATCTATCTCTTACCTGTTTTTGTCATTTTTGCTATAGCAAAAACAGCTCCGAAGCAATTAGTTATCCTAACGACTGTTCTTCAATTATCGGCTTATGTATATATGTTCCCTATGACATTTAGGAGTTATGATGTACCTTATTCTGATAGAGGGTATTCCGATAGTGCAAAAAAAATCATGAAAAATACAAATGAAGATGCACTTGAATCTTATCGTAACTCAGTAGACTATACCTACGATACATCAGGAGATGAATATCTAACTATTGATGTTGATCACGATAATATTAGAAATGGTACTATTAAACAATTTGAATTTGATTCAAATAAGGTCTCAATATCAAATGTTACATATGGGTATAATCGACTTGAATTTGACATATCATTACACACTAATGCAGAGGATCAGATTATTGTTCTTCCAAGAATATGGTATAAAGGTTATACTGCTTTTTATTCAAAAGGAGCTTCAGGAAGTCAACCGAGTCTTTTGTATAAGAGCAAAACAGACGAGGAGTTGGACGAATCCAACAAAGTGAAGAAACCGAATTTGTCGCAGAAAGTTTTATATGATGGCAGAGCTTCATTGGAAGTAAGTTCTAGTGGGCATATTATGATTTTATACAAAAAAACGATCATCCAAAAAATCGGTTATCTGATAGAATTTTTATCATTTGTGATAATATTTATATATACATTATTCAAAAATTATAAAAAGTCTAGCTATAATAATAAACATGGACGAAAGTGATAATGAATTTTTTTATCAGGAGTCATTAGTGTTGATGAAAATAACTGTAGAGAGGGGTAAAATTTGTCACGTGATCTAAAGGCAAAACACAGACGTCGTCGAAAAAGAGAATTTATGAATTTGATTGTCATGTTCTTTGTTCTAGGATCGTTATTAGGGTGTTACCAGCTACTTTTAATCCAAGAAAATCAACAAAATAGAACATCTACCACAGATAATTTAAAATCAAAATTTAAAAAAGGTACTCAGGTGATGCTTAGAGAAACCGGTTCTTCTGACTTTGAGAATTATGGGACCCTAATTGGTACTATTGAAACTATCAAAGAAACGGAGAAAGGTTTTATCTATAAGGTGCTTTTTTCAAAGAATCTGCCCTCGATTAACGTTGAGGAAAATAATTTAAAACAAGTATCTTCGAAATACAATTTAGGTCAGATTATTGAATTGAATCCTTCGACGGGGATAAATGGAGAAGGTGAGATTACTTCAATTACTGTTAAAAGTTCAGATTCAATGGGAGAGATCTCATATGAAGCTAACTTTAAAAATGTCGGTCCTGTAACAAATATCACAGATAATGATTTGGCAACTATCTATAAGGTCCCCTTAGAATCAAGTAATAGTCCAACAGACAACTTGAAAATTCTACAGAAAAGTATGGAGGAGGCTAAAAATAATAACTATACTATTTTAGATTTTCCAGAGGGATCATTTAATATTGGGACTGCTACGCCAGATAAAGATTATATTCTTTTGACATCGAATATTGAGCTGAGAGGAAATGGTGCAAAGTTAATTATAGATGGAACCATGTATTGGTTTGGTTTAGCAACTGGCACACAAGCTATTGATGGGGTAAGTAATTTTTCAATGCACGATTTAAATATAGAAGCAAAAGATTTGGTTAACGGTGATCATTTTATGTTAATGGCTAATCATGGTAATAATTGGTCAGTTTACAATAATTCTTTTACATTAGTTCATAAATCAGGAAGTCATATCTTTGATTTGGGAGGTGTTCAAAATGCATCTTTTAATAATAATAAATTTATTGGATATGCACCAGATTTGGCTAATGAAACAAAAATCCCTGAAGGGGCTGATCAGCATGCTTACTACTCAGAGGTTATCCAATTTGATAATAGCGATAACGCAGCTGTCTGGGATGCAGGTTTGATTAAGAGGATTGATCCTGACTATGATACACATAATGCTATAAAATATCTAAGCAGTAATATTGTTGTTGACAACAATGAGTTTTTACCATATAAGGATAGTACAGGTAGAATTATTGCCTATAGCGGGACTATTGGGCAACATTCTTCAGATGTGGGGCCGGTCACCATTACTAACAATAGATTTAAATCATCTTTTGTGACACGTTTTTCAGAATCAGAAACAGTTTGGTTCTTTAACCCTATACATCTTCCAGAAAATACGATTTCTTATATTTCGGGAAATACAATTGATAATTAGAGGCTCATTGTCAATTGTAGTAGGTGACCTATAACTAAGCAAGAGAGAGAATCAGATTGATTCTCTCTTTTTTATCTCTTTTATATTTTAAAGAGAAATGATTTTTCATAGCCCGATAAGGTAGCGACTTCTTGTTAAAGCTTTTCATGATGGTGATTCTAGTGGTCATCATGGTACGACTCAAGTGCTGGATGATGTGAAAGTGATCAAGGACGATTTTTGCGTTTGGTAGTGAAACAGTCTGAGCTTAGAAATTGAAGAGCGAAGGGGTCGGTCAATTTGTAGTAGGAGCTAAACATATCCATAGTAACCACTTTAACCTGCTCTCTAACATCTCTAGGTGATGGTTGCTTGGGTGTTGTTTTCAAGGATGGTGACAATCTTTTCTGTTTCCAAGTCTTGAGCGATGAATGTGAGTTTTCTTTGAACGGCAGAGAGAGAGATATGAAGTTTTTTTGCGATAGCTGAGTTAGTCATTCTCTTTGTGTGGAGCTGTGTGATTTTAGCCCAGCTGGATCTGGAAATCTGCCAGTTTTTTTGAATGAGTGAGGTCTCAGCCACCAAGACTTTGCGATAAGCCTTGCACTGAAAGTGGCGTTTTTTAAGCTTAAGAAGGGTGGGCGTACTTTGGATATCAAGGATAGGAATAGTTGATGCTTTCTGAAAGTCGTACTTCATTCTTTTCCCTTTACAATGAGGACAGTCAGGGGCTTGATAGTCTAACTTCGTCCGTATCTCGATGTGGGTTTGAAGCTGTAAAACGAGAAGGAGTTTAATGTTTTTATCTTTCAATCCGATTAAATCTGTGGTATTCTTTAGAAGTTCCATATGAGTCTTTCTAATGAGTTATTTGAGCGCTATTCATTATAAGTCATATGGGACTTTTTTCATATAGTTAAAACGCCCTACAATATCTGAAAGGGAGTTACCCACTACAGATATTATTGAGCCAGTTTTTTGATGTCCAAGATAATCAGAATTCGTTTATAAGTTTTCATCTTTCTAAAATCAAAGGTATTTATAATCTTATGCTTCTTTAAATAGGATAGGTAATTTTTTACATATTTTATAAAAAAATTAATCCTTTTGCTTCCTTTCCGAATAAATCAGATGAAAGGAAGGTTTTATGAAATTTAAAAAATCAATTTTATTTTCCACGGTACTTATTCTAGGTTCTGCTAGCCAAAATGTTTTGGCGTATACTCCAAATTATTCAGATCAATCTGTCAGTCAGGTTGTATCATTTGCCTCTGATTTAGCAAATAGAGGCGTAGGAGTTGATATTGATGGACTCTATGGTATGCAGTGCGTTGATTTAGTCAATTGGATTAGTAGTAAATATTTCGGTAAGCCATTAAGAGGTAATGCTATTGATTTATTAAACTCTGCTAAGAGTCAAGGATTGACTGTTATTTATACCTCATCGGGTCAGACACCTAAGGCAGGAGATATTTATGTATCGGATACAACACGCCTATATGGGCATCCATATGGACATACTGGTGTGGTGATTCAAGATGCCATAGGTCAGTCTTTTAGAACGGTTGAGCAAAACGTTGATGGGAATGCTAATGCACTTTCAGTGGGAGGACCAGCTAGATTTTTAACAAGAAATTTGAGTCAACATGCGATTATAGGATGGATTCGACTTCCCTACAAGTCAACGACAGGAACTGTTGTTACATCTTCAGTACCTGTTGCCCCTAGTTCCCAAACTTCTTCAGTCAGCACAGTAGCACAGCAAGGAAAGTTTACTGTTGGCGTTGCAAAATTAAATGTTCGTGATAAACCAAGCTTATCTGGTAATATCGTAGCAACGTACACATCTGGTATGAGTTTTAATTTTAATGGAGTAGTGGAGGCTGATGGTTACCGATGGGCAAGTTATACTTCTTATAGTGGCGCTAAACGATATGTCGCTATTGGTCAAGTTAGTGGAGATAAACTAATAAGTTATGGTCAAATAAATTAGAAAATCATTATTTTGTCCTTGATATTAGTGTTACAGTGCTTGAAAATTTTTTATTAGGAGAGGAATTAGTGAAAGGATACGGAAAAAAGCATTTAGCCAGTAAAGCTTTTCTGATCATTCCCATAGTTTTAGCTTTTGCAGGAGGTATTCAAGCCCAGGTAGAAGACTAGGATCGTAACGCAGCAAGAAAGTAGTGAGATGAGTAAGATCTTTCCTCTAATGCTAGCTCCGAAGGACTTCAAGCACAGCCTCTTCTGAAACAGCGAGTTTAACCAGTGTTTCTCAAACAAGCAGTCTTTCTTCTACGCCGGTGACAGCTTATACGGTTCCCACACCAAAACCAAAAGAGAACATGGCGACAACATCTATGGTCAAAGTCAGCACAAGTGATTACCAGAAAGAAAATGGTAAAGTGACAGTTGTCGTAGATGCGGGTGCAGAAGCTTCATCGGTTAAACATGTTCGTGTTGTAGCTTGGTCTGAAAGTAATCAATCTAACTTAAAATGGTACACTGCAGCTGACCTCAAAAATGGTCAAGTTCATATTACTGTTGATACAGCTAATCATAAGTATATTGATGGAAACTACACAATTCATACCTATATTGATTATCAAGATGGCTCTACAAAAGGATTTAACTTAGGTCAGTACAATTTAATTGCAGATAATCCAGCAATTTCAAAAACAGTTACTGGACAAGCGAAATCTATCATCGATATGGCTGCGAGTTTGCTAGGTGTAAAAAGTGGTGATGCTGAGCATAGAAAAATTATTGATGACTATAACTCTGTAATCCCAAGGTCTGTTGGTTATACAGCAACCTATGATGATGACTGGTGTGATATTTTTACCACAGTAATGTTTCAACGTTCTGGTTTAAGCCATTTGATTGGTTGAGAGTGTGGTGTTGATCGTTATAATCAGATTTTTAAGAAATTAAACATTTGGAATGAAGATGGAACAATGATTCCTAAAGTTGGAGGTATTATTACATTTAACTGGGATCAAAATTATCAAGGAAATGATGGATTTGCTGATCATATTGGTATTGTATCGAATGTAGTAGATGGTATGATTTATTCTATTGAGGGTAACAGTGACAAACAAGTAAGAAATAAAACTTATCAAGTAGGACTCGGAAATATTCGTGGTTTCGCTCGTCCAAAATATAGTTGATAAATTATTTATTTAAAATGTAAGAAGGTTAGATGACCTTCTTTTTCTTATGGTGGAGAAAATTTTTAGTTGATCACTGGTATAGATGAGTGATTTCTACATTTTCTGTTAAAAGAAGGAAAATAGTCTTATTTTCTTTTTGACTAAAGTCTAAATATAGCTTAAAATAGATAGGAACGAAAGGAGAGTGCGATGAAAGAAAAATTACTTGAGCGTTTTTTAACCTATGTGAAGGTTAACACACGTAGTGATGAAACGTCAGATACTACCCCAACTACCCAAAGTCAAGTTGATTTTGCTTTAAATGTTTTAAAACCAGAAATGGAAGCTATAGGATTACAAAATGTTCATTATTTAGAAAGTAATGGCTATATTGTAGGAACTCTTCCGGCTAATAGTACACAGTTTAAACATAAAATTGGTTTTATAGCTCATATAGATACAGCTGACTTTAATGCTGAAGGTGTTAATCCCCAAGTGGTTACAGATTATGATGGTGGAATTATTAATTTAGGGACATCTGATTATCGTTTGGATCCAAAAGATTTTCCTAATCTCAAAAATTATATGGGACAAACTTTAATTACCACAGATGGAACAACTTTACTTGGTGCAGATGACAAATCAGGGATTGCAGAAATTCTAACGGCAATGGACTATTTAATTCAGAATCCTCAAATTCAACATGGTGAAATTAGAGTTGGATTTGGTCCAGACGAAGAAATTGGTGTTGGTGCGAATAAGTTCGATGTTAAAGATTTTGATGTTGACTTTGCCTACACAGTTGATGGTGGTCCACTTGGAGAGTTACAGTATGAAACTTTTAATGCAGCAGGGGCAGACATTATCTTTAAAGGACGTAATGTTCATCCAGGAACGGCTAAAAATCAAATGATCAATGCTCTTCAACTAGCTGTGGATTTTCATAACTTACTTCCTGAAAGTGAGCGACCTGAAAAGACAGAGGGGAGTCAAGGTTTTTACCATCTACTAGCTATTGAAGGGACCGTTGAGGAAGCACATTCTAGCTACATTATAAGAGATTTTGAGGAAGATGACTTTTTATTTAAAAAATCTGAATTAGCTAGAATAGCTAAATATTTTAATAATCAGTTTGACCAAGATAGAGTGCTTTTAACGATGGAAGATCAGTACTATAATATGAAAAAGGTAATCGAGCATAATATGGTTTGTGTAGAAATCGCAAAAAATGTTATGGAAGACTTAGATATCAAACCGATTATTGAGCCAATCCGAGGTGGTACTGATGGATCTAAAATTTCTTTTATGGGGATTCCGACACCAAATATCTTTGCTGGGGGAGAAAATATGCATGGTCGCTTTGAATTTGTTAGCTTAGAGATTATGGAAAAAGCAGTAGAGGTTATTATTGGCATTTCAACTTTTAAAGATTAACCTTTTTAAAACACAATAAATATGATAGAATAGAGGTTAATGGAGGTTATACCTGTGATAAAAATTTTTGGTAAAATCCGTTATCATTGGCAACCAGAGCTTTCTTGGATGATTGTCTATTGGTCTATTGCGATTACACCCATATTTTTAGGCCTATCTTTATTATATGAGCGTACGAAAATTCCGTACCAATTGTTTATACTATTTGCTATATTTGTCATTTTAGCGGGTATCGGATTTCATCGTTACTTCATTATTGAAGATGAGGAAGTGAAGGTTGTTTCACTTAGTATTTTTACACCTTCGAGGATAATGATAGCATCTATTAAAAAAATAGAAGTTACAAAGCACAGTTTAATGTTTATTACAGATAAGTATCCGAAAGGTAAAATATTTTATATGAGGAAGTGGCCTAAAAAATATTTTTTAGATGCTTTAGCTGTTCATCCGAAATTTATAGGTGAGGTGGAACTACTAGATAATTTTATTAAGCTAGATTATTTTGATCATTATCAAAAATAAAAAGCACTAATGAGAAATCAGTGCTTTTGTTGGACAGTTTTTGACAGCCAAGACAGTGGAATCTTTATCTGGAAGTTCTAGTTGCAGGTCATCTGAATTTACAAACTTGACAATGCCGTTGTCATAATAATCAAAATTATCTGAATAAGTTTGACATAGTCCACATGCGATACATTTTTCTGGAATAATTGTTACTTTCATAGTATCATTTTAATATTAAATTTTATTTTTAACAAGGGGGAAATCATGGCAAAAGAACCATGGGAAGAAGAACTTTACGAAGAGGCAGAAGTAGCAGAGGATAAAACAAAGAAGTCTAAAAATTCAAAAGTAATTAGTACTCCTGTTCTAACAGCTTTGTTGGGGATATTTTTTGCTATTGTTTTAGCTATTTTTATAGTGGTTTTATATACTTCTAACGGTGGTGGAAGTAAGGATGCAACTGATGGATTTTATGGCGCATCTACCTCGTCAGTTGCTGCAAGTTCATCTTCTAGTGAGGCTGCAAGCTCAACAACAGAAGAATCTACTACAACAGAAGAAAGTTCAGTGGAATCTAGTACAAGTAGCAAGAAGAAGAAGAAAAAATCATCAAGTGCCTCATCAAGCACTTCATCGAGTTCCACAGAAACAGTTGTAGAATCTTCCTCAGAAGAATATGTTGATCCGTATGCAGATCAGACAACTGAAGCCTATGCAGCTCCATCTACAAACTCAACGGGCGCAACAATTTCTGTTAATGCTGGTGAAGGTGCTGCTTCAATTGCCGCACGAGCAGGTATTTCTTTAGAGCAACTTTATGCTCTAAACCCTAATATGATGACAGGACCTGGTGGAACATGGTATGCTAATCCAGGTGATGTGGTCAATGTCAACTAAAGATAAAGTTTGAGGTAGTCATGAAACAAATTAGAATTGCAATTGACGGTCCTGCCTCTAGTGGAAAAAGTACAGTAGCCAAGATTATTGCAAACAATCTTGGCTATACTTATTTAGATACTGGAGCAATGTACCGTTCAGCAACATATTTAGCTTTAAAAAATCATTTAACAGAAAAAGATACACCAAGTATTTTATCTCAATTAGATAAAAATCCTATTTCTTTCCAACGATCCACTACAGGTTTACAGAAAGTTTTTGTAGGAGATACAGACGTGACGGACATTATTCGTGATAATGATGTGACAAACAATGTCTCTTGGGTAGCTGCCATCTCTGAAGTTCGCGAAAAATTAGTTGAACAACAGCGGCTGATTGCTAAAGATGGTGCTATTATAATGGATGGACGTGATATTGGGACCGTTGTTTTACCCGATGCGGAATTGAAAATTTTCTTGGTAGCTTCAGTGGATGAGCGAGCAGAACGTCGCTATAAAGAAAATTTAGAAAAAGGGATTACAACAGACTTAGAATCATTGAAAAAGGAAATCGCTGAACGAGATTATAAAGATAGTCATCGTAAGGTTTCTCCCTTAAAAGCAGCTGATGATGCCATTGTTTTTGATACAACAGGTATCAGTATTGAGGGTGTGGTGGAATTTATTTCAGAAAAAGCTAAAAAAATCATTGACATGCATTAAGATGTTTGGTAGAATATTCTTAATGAGAAAAGCAGAAGTGAGAACTTCTCGCCTTGCGACTAAGGTTGTCTGGCCCAACATGTCAAGATTCCTTTGGGAATATTATGTGTGCGGGCTTGATTTATCAGGTCCGCTTTCGTTTTTCTCTAAAAAAATGAAGAGGTGAAGAACATAGCTAAGAAAGATTTGTTCATTAACGACGAGATTCGCGTTCGTGAAGTTCGTCTGATTGGTCTTGAAGGTGAACAATTAGGGATTAAACCGTTGGCTGAAGCTCAAGCACTTGCAGATGATGCGAATGTCGATTTGGTTTTGATTCAACCACAGGCTAAGCCACCCGTTGCGAAAATCATGGACTATGGTAAGTTCAAGTTCGAGTATCAGAAAAAACAAAAAGAACAACGCAAAAAGCAAAGTGTTGTAACAGTTAAAGAAGTTCGTCTAAGTCCTGTTATTGATAAAGGAGACTTTGAGACAAAGCTTCGTAACGGTCGTAAGTTCCTTGAAAAAGGAAATAAAGTAAAAGTGTCTATTCGCTTTAAGGGCCGTATGATTACTCATAAAGAAATTGGAGCAAAGGTCTTGGCAGATTTTGCTGAAGCAACGCAAGATATTGCGATTATTGAGCAACGCGCTAAGATGGATGGCCGTCAAATGTTTATGCAACTTGCACCAATTCTTGACAAAAAATAATTGTCAATTGTTAACTATTATTTAAGAGGAGAAAATTAACATGCCAAAACAAAAAACACACCGCGCATCAGCTAAACGTTTCAAACGTACAGGTTCAGGTGGATTGAAACGCTTCCGCGCTTATACTTCACACCGTTTCCACGGTAAAACTAAGAAACAACGTCGTCATCTTCGCAAAGCTTCAATGGTAAGTGCAGGAGATTTCAAACGTATTAAATCAATGCTTACTCGTCTTCGTTAAGAAGTCAGTTGGATTGATATGTAGATTATTAGAACAGAATTATTTGGAGGAAAATATAAATGGCACGTGTTAAAGGTGGCGTTGTATCACGCAAACGTCGTAAACGTATTCTAAAACTTGCAAAAGGTTATTATGGAGCTAAGCATATCTTGTTCCGCACAGCGAAAGAACAAGTAATGAACTCATACTACTATGCATACCGCGATCGTCGTCAGAAAAAACGTGATTTCCGTAAATTGTGGATCACTCGTATCAATGCGGCTGCTCGTATGAACGGTTTGTCATACTCACAATTGATGCACGGTTTGAAATTAGCTGAAATTGAAGTAAACCGTAAAATGCTTGCTGATTTAGCAGTTAACGACGCTGCAGCTTTCACAGCTCTTGCAGATGCTGCTAAGGCTAAATTAGCTAAGTAATGAATTAAATAGAGTTTAGAATAAAACGTCTGGACTAAAAAAAGCAATGGTTTTTAACACTGTTGCTTTTTCTTTTTGACATGTAGATGACCTTTATAACATTTATTATAGTTCTTGTTAGATTGAAGAAGTAAAACAGGTGGATTGAAACGTGCTGAATAAAGCCAACTAAAAAAGTCGTTCTTTTTAAGTTAAGAACGACTTTTTTTAGTTAGAGATAGTTTTACTCTTGATTATTAGTGCTAGATGATTCAGATGTAGAGCTGGAGCTAACTTCTGAATCATTTTTATGTAATTCTAGATAACTCGGTGCTTTGAATAAGTTTTGTGTTGACTTATTACCATTTTGACTATAAAGACTAGTTGATTGATCTCCTTTTTCCTTTTCTATTTGTTTGAGGGCTTTTAGGGAGTCAGAATAAGAAATTTTACTTGAATCTAATATCCCTAAGCCACTCTCTGTATAAAATCTAAGGAGGTCTCCAGTCTGTATTTCATCACTGATAGAAAGTTGTTTAGCAGCAGCTTCTTTGTAGGTTTGTAGTTCAGCAGAAGTTGTTTCATCAGGGTTGGTGATTTCAACTCCTGTTTCAGTATTATAAACACGACCACTGTAAACAGTGTATTTTGGTGTAACATAGTTTCCTGATGTTCTGAAGGCAACTATTTGGCTATTATCAGGAGATAGTAAATCTTGTCCTAATTGAATAAAGTTTTTCGAGTCAATTCCTAAGACATGCTCAAGAGTAGGGAGGGCATCAATTTCTCCTCCAAAAGTGTTACTAACAAATCCTTTTGTCATCCCAGGGACATGAATCATATATGGAACTCGTTGGAGCATCACATTATCATAGTCTGTCCAAGTTTCAGGATCTTTTCCTAGTAACTCTGCTAAAGCAGTATTGCGAGAATTGGAAATCCCATAGTGATCTCCATACATCACAATAATAGAATTCTCGTACAATCCACTAGATTTTAGATAATCAAAGAAAGCCTTAAGAGAGCTATCAAGGTAGTTAGCAGTAGCAAAATAACCGTTGATGGTTTCATCATTTGTTTGTGCTAATGGGAATCCAACATCATCTCCTGAAAGGTTTTGATAAGGATAATGATTAGATACTGTAATGAATTTTGTATAAAAAGGTTGTTGTAGATGTTCGAGGTATTTAATAGAATCTGCAAACATAACCTTATCATTTAGCCCATATTGGAAAGAATTTTCTTTGGTTAAGGTTGACATATAAGACTGATCAAAGAAATAATTATAGCCAAATTTTTTATAAGTATTGTTTCGATTCCAAAATGAACCACTGTTTCCATGGAAAACTGCACTAGTGTATCCACCGGTTTCAGATAAAATAAATGGTGCAGCTTGTTGAGTGTTTTGGGCACCATATTGAACAAAAAATGAGCCTTGATTCAATCCAAAAAGTGATGTTTCCATTAGGGTCTCAGCATCGGATGTCTTGCCAGCTTTTACTTGATGGAAAAAGTTTGAGAAAGAAAATGTCTCATTAGAATGATAGAGAGAGTTGATAAAGGGGGTAACTTCATACTCTTTTTCATCTACTTTGAGCTTATAATCAATTAGAAATTGTTGGAAGCTTTCTAGGTGAATAACAATGACATTTTTCCCTTTTCCAATGCCAAAGTAGTCAGAGTTAGGACTAGCATAATGGCTAGCAACATATTCTTTAACAGGTTCTATTTCAGAAGGATCAGCTTCGGAACGAACCTTATGTGTTTTGTAAGTTTGGTTACCATCATATCCTAGAAATGCAGGTAGCCCAAGTGCTCGTACAACATAAGTATTTGAAAAACCTCTGCTTAGTAACTCTGGGCGATCAATTTCTGCCAAGAACAGATTGATTGAAAAAAGTAACGCAGACAAAGCAGTAACGGCAAAACTTGCTCGTTTATTAACAGGTTTAGTATCAAAGGTTACTTTTTTTCGATTATACAAGTAAATGAGAATAATAACATCTAGGATATAGATTAAATCCCAAGGTCTAAGTAGATTAATAGCAGAATCTCCTAAACCAGCTGAAACTTTACTTGAAGCTAGGGCAGCCGTAATCGTAATAAAATCAGAAAACTCTCTGTAATAAAGTGCATTTGCGATTAACAGTATATTTAGGAGAGCGTATAAGAAGAAGCTTAAAATATAAAATACTTTAGTATTTTTTACATATAAAGCCAGTCCTAAAAATAGTAAACTAAGAGGGATGGGGTTGATAATGGTCAAAAATAGTTGATAAACATTATCAAGGTCTAAGTTAAAATCAATATTATAAGCCCACATACTTTTTAGCCAATAAAAGAATAAGAGCGATAGTATGAAGCCAAATCGAGTGCTCATAATTTGATAAAAATGGTTTATTATCTTTTTCACTGAGTAACGTCCTTTTAGAAAATTTCCTAAATTAAAATCTCGTCTATGATTATAACATAAAAATATAGTGAGGAGTGGATAGAAGAGTTAATTTGCTATGAAAAGTCTGATAATATTATGGTATAATAGAAAATATGAAAAAACTTGTTGTAGGTCATTTGGCTGAAAGAACCCTGAAATCAGGCATTCAGCTATTAGATGGTAAATGTTATCCAAATCTTTCTTTCGACAATGAAGTAGTCGCACTGTATTCTGAAAAAGGACATCTTTTAGGTTCAGCTTATCTTTCTAAGCAAAATAAAGGAGTGGGCTGGTTTATTAATAAAAATAAAGTTGATTTAAATCAAGCCTACTTTGAGGAGTTATTTCGTCGGGCCAAAGAAAAGCGAAAAAGCTATAGTCATTCAGATTTAACAACTGCCTATCGTGTCTTTAACCAGGATGGAGATGATTTTGGTGGTATAAGTATTGATTTATATAACGATTATGCTCTATTTTCTTGGTACAACCCTTATGTTTATCAATTGCGAGAGATAATCTGTAAAGCTTTTCAAAATATTTTTCCAGAAGTCAGTGGAGCCTATGAGAAAATTCGTTTTAAGGGATTAGATTATGAGTCTGCCCATCTTTTTGGACAAGAAAGTCCGCAAACTTTTACGGTTTTAGAAAATGGTGTAGCTTATAGTGTTTTTCTTAATGATGGGCTGATGACAGGGATCTTTCTTGATCAACATGATGTGAGAGCTAGTTTAGTGGACGGTTTAGCACAGTCTCAGTCAGTTCTCAATATGTTCTCTTATACAGCAGCTTTTTCAGTAGCAGCAGCCATGGGGGGAGCTACTAAAACAACTTCAGTTGATTTGGCTAAACGATCACGAGAACTTTCTGAAGCTCATTTTTTAGCCAATGGGCTATCTACTGATCAGCACCAATTTGTTGTGATGGATGTTTTTGAATATTTTAAGTACGCAAAGCGAAAAGGGTTGTGTTTTGATATGATTGTTATCGATCCTCCTAGTTTTGCTCGTAACAAAAAGCAGACATTCTCGGTAGTGAAAGATTACCATAAGTTAATTGCGCAGGCAGTGGAAATTTTATCGCCTAAAGGGACGATTATTGCTTCTACAAACGCTTCAAATATGACTGTCGAACAATTTAAAAAACAATTGGATAAAGGATTTGGTCAGACCAAACACCGATATCACTCTTTAAATCAGTTGCCAGCTGATTTCACCTATAATAAAAATGATGAAAGTAGTAATTATTTAAAAGTATTTACGATTAAGGTTGATGTATGAGAATAGTAGTACCGGTAATGCCTAGAAGTTTAGATGAGGCTAACCAGATTGATGTCACAAAATTCGATGGTGTAGATATTATTGAATGGCGGGCAGATGTGTTATCAAAAGATGATATTTTACATGTTGCACCAGCTATTTTTGAAAAATTTGTTGGTTTTGAAATTATTTTTACTTTGCGTACCAATAAGGAAGGTGGAAATATTATTTTGTCAGATGACGAATACATTTCCATCATAAAGGATATTAATGCCCTATATCAGCCAGAATATATTGATTTTGAATATTTTTCTTACCGTAATGTCTTTGATAAGATGTTGGAGTTTCCAAATCTAATTTTGTCATATCATAATTTTGTTGAAACACCAGAAAATTTAATGGAAGTTTTTTCAGAGCTGACTGCAGTTAGCCCTCGTGTGGTTAAAATTGCTGTGATGCCTAAAAATGAGCAAGATGTTCTGGACCTTATGAATTATACACGTGGCTTTAAGACATTGAATCCTGAACAAACCTATGTCACCATGTCTATGGGGAAATTAGGTCAACTAACTCGGATGTCGGGAACTTTGACGGGCAGTGATTGGACATTTGCCAGCCTAGATGAGGCATCTGCTCCAGGGCAAATTTCTCTTTCTAATATGAAAAAAATTAAGGAGATTTTAGATGAAAATTGATGGACATACGCGATTAGCTGCGGTTGTTGCAAGACCGATTAAACATTCTATCTCACCTTTTATCCATAACACAGCTTTTGACGAAACCGGTGTTAATGGTGTTTATGTTGCTTGGGATATTCCGGAAGAGGAGCTAGAAGTCACGATAGCTAATGTCAAACGTTATGATATGTTTGGGGTTAATATTTCAATGCCCTACAAGCAAGCTGTCATTCCTTATCTGGATGAATTGACGGATGCGGCTGAGCTTATTGGAGCGGTTAATACAGTTGTTAATCGTGAAGGAAAACTTTATGGCTATAATACAGATGGGCTTGGATTTTTTAAGAGTTTAGCGACATTTGCAGATTTTTCTGTTGAGGGAAAAGTGATGACCATTCTTGGAGGTGGTGGTGCAGCGACTGCTATCATTGCTCAAGCCGCTCTTAACGGTGCTCAAAAGATAACCATTTTCAACCAAAGTCAGTTTTTGGATGAAACTCGTGAGCGTGCCAAACTTTTTACTGATAAAACAGGTGTTACGATTGAGGTTTTACCGATTGAAGAGCAAGCTTTGATTCAAGAAAAAGCAGATGCTTCAGATCTTTTAGTCAATGCGACAAGTGTCGGTATGGATGGTCAATCAATGGTAGTGTCAGAAGAGATGCAATTTCACACAAATCTTTTGGTTGCAGATGTCATTTACCAACCCTTTGAAACACCTTTCTTAGCCTTAGCGAAGTCCCAAGGGCGTCAAACTATCAATGGGTTAGGAATGTTATTATTTCAAGCGACCGCAGCCTTTGAATTATGGACTGGACAAGAAATGCCAACAGACAAAATTTGGGCAGCTTTAGAAGAACAATATAAAAGAAATTAAAAAGGAAGGAAGTACTATGATGAAAGTAAGAGTTGATCTTCCTCATAATCCTTATGATATTATTGTAGAACGTGGTTCCTTGGCAAAGTCAGGTCAGTGGGCAGCACAGTTATGGAAACCTCAAAAGGTCGTTATTATTACGGATAATCATGTAGGTAGTTTATATGCTGAAAAAGTAAAGCTAAGTTTTGAAGATGCAGGATTTGAAGTAGCTGTCTTTGACTTTTTAGAAGGTGAGGCACAGAAAAATCTAACCACAGTCAACAAAGCTTATGATTTTTTGTTTAAAAATGGTATGACTCGTAGTGATGGGATTGTGGCACTTGGTGGAGGTGTTGTTGGAGACTTAGCTGGTTTTGTCGCATCAACCTATATGCGAGGGATTCATTTTTTACAAATTCCTACTAGTTTGACAGCACAAGTGGACAGTTCTATTGGTGGTAAAACAGGTGTTAACACTCCTAATGCAAAAAATTCAGTGGGAACTTTTACTCAGCCTGATGGGGTTTTAATTGATCCAAATACTTTAAATACTCTTGGAAAAAGAGAACTCATCGAAGGAATGGGCGAAGTTGTCAAATATGGATTAATTGATGATTTAGAACTCTGGGAAGAGTTACAAAGTATGGATGGCTCTATTGAAGGAATCTTGGAACATGCTGAGAGTATCATTTATCATTCCTGTCAAGTGAAGCGCAAGGTTGTAGTAGAAGATGAATTAGACAATGGTACGCGTCTTTACCTCAACTTCGGGCATACGATTGGTCATGCAATTGAAACAACAGCAGGTTATGGTAAAGTCATGCATGGTGAAGCAGTTGCCATTGGTATGGTTCAGATATCCCGTGTTGCAGAGAAAAAGGGCTTGATGCCAGTAGGGATAACGGATGAGATTACCCAAATGTGTGCTAAGTTTGGCTTGCCAACAGATTATGAGCCGTGGGATAGGGAGAAATTATATCAGGCTTTGACGCATGATAAAAAAGCACGTGGAAAATCAATTAAGACGGTCATTGTTCCAGAACTTGGTCAAGCAGCCATTAACCAAATTCCACTTGAAGAAATGAGAGAATATTTGGAGAAATAAATGAGATATTTTACAGCAGGTGAATCACATGGTCCTCGTTTGACCGCTATTATTGAAGGGGTGCCAGCAGGTCTTCCTCTAACAGCTGAGTATATCAATGCTGAACTAAAACGTCGCCAAGGTGGTTACGGACGTGGTGGACGTATGAAGATTGAGTCAGATCAAGTCGAAATCACATCCGGTGTTCGTCATGGTTTAACAATGGGCAGTCCGATTACGCTAAATGTCACAAACCGTGACTTTAAAAATTGGACAGAGATTATGTCAGCAGCAGATATTGAAGAAAAGAAAAAATCTATTCGTAAGTTAACGAAACCTCGCCCGGGGCACGCAGATCTTGTTGGGGGGATGAAATACCGATTTTCAGACCTTAGAAATAGCTTAGAGCGCTCTAGTGCGCGCGAAACCACTATGCGTGTCGCAGTAGGGGCAGTGGCTAAGCGTTTGTTAGAAGAGCTTGGAATGGAAGTTGCTAGCCATGTTGTTGTTTTTGGTGGCATTGAAATTGACGTTCCAGATAATCTAACTGTTTCTGAGATCAAAGCATTGGCCAGAAAATCGGAAGTTTCTATTGTTAATCAAGAACGTGAACAGGAAATTAAGGATTATATTGATCGTATCAAAAAAGAAGGTAACACCATTGGTGGTGTCATTGAGACGGTTGTTGGTGGTGTTCCTGTTGGTTTAGGCTCTTATGTGCAATGGGATCGTAAATTAGATGCCAAGTTAGCCCAAGGTGTTGTGTCTATCAATGCTTTTAAAGGTGTTGAATTTGGTGTAGGATTTAAAGCGGGTTACCGTCCAGGATCTGAGGTCATGGATGAGATTGTTTGGTCTGAAGAAACAGGTTATACACGTACTTCTAATAATTTAGGTGGTTTTGAAGGCGGCATGACGAATGGTCAACCCATTGTTGTGAGAGGCGTGATGAAGCCTATTCCAACTCTTTACAAGCCTCTGATGAGTGTAGATATTGAGACACATGAGCCGTATAAAGCGAGCGTAGAACGTTCTGATCCAACGGCTGTTCCAGCAGCAGGTGTAGTGATGGAGAATGTTGTAGCAACAGTCTTGGCGACAGAGATTTTGGATAAGTTTTCATCAGATAATCTTGAAGAGTTAAAAGATGCAGTAGCGCGTCACAATGCTTATGTTAAAGGGTTCTAGTGTATAAAAGTTTAATATTAAGTGTTGAATGAGCTAATTGGAGTAAAAATGGAAGAAAAAATTATTTATATAGCAGGCTTAGGTTTGATTGGTGGTTCGATGGCTTTAGGGATAAAGCGAGCTCACCCAAATTATAAAATCCTTGGCTATAATCGCTCCAGTGAGTCTCGTGATATTGCACTAGAGCGAGGGATTATTGATGAGGCGACGGATGATTTTGCTTCATTTGCTCCCAGGGCTGATGTGATTATTTTAGCGGTCCCTATCAAACAGACGATTGCTTTTATTAAAATGTTAGCCGAGCTAGATTTAAAATCAAATGTTATCATTACAGATGCTGGATCAACTAAGCTTGACATCGTTACAGCAGCCGATCACTATCTGAAAGGGCGTCCTGTTCAATTTGTGGGAAGTCACCCCATGGCGGGTAGTCATAAATCAGGTGTAATAGCCTCAGATGTCACCCTTTTTGAAAATGCTTATTATATTTTTACCCCTTCAGAAATGACACAACCTGATACTATTGCTAACTTAAAAGAGGTTTTGTCTGGGTTGCAAGCGCGTTTTGTAGAGATTGATCCTAAAGAGCATGATAATGTGACTAGTCAAATTAGTCATTTTCCCCATATCATTGCTTCGAGTTTGATGGAGCAGGCAGGTGATTATGCAAAACTCCATGAAATGACCAATCACTTTGCTGCAGGGGGCTTTCGTGATATGACACGGATTGCAGAGAGTGAACCAAGCATGTGGACAAGCATTTTGTTGACTAATAAGGCTGCTGTGCTTGACCGTATTGAGGATTTTAAAGAACGCTTAGATAAAGTGGCGTCATTAATTGAAAAAGGTGACGAAGAAGGAATATGGTCATTTTTTGATCATGGTCGAAAAACTAGAAAAGAAATGGAAATCCATAAACGTGGGGGAGTTGATAGCTCTTATGACCTTTTTGTTGATGTTCCAGATGAAGAAGATGTCATTTTGCATATTCTAGAACTCTTGAGGGGAACTTCTCTGGTTAATGTTCATATCAATGAAGAGAATAGAGAAGACATCCACGGCATACTTCAAATTTCATTTAAGAATGAAAAAGATTTGAAACATGCACAAAAAGTGATTACAGAAAACACGTCTTATCGTGTAACAATTTAAAGGAGAAATAGTATGTCAACGAATGTCTATGATTTAGCAAATGAATTAGAACGTGCTATCCGTCTATTACCAGAATATAAGGCGGTAGAAGAAGCGAAACAACAAATTGAAGCTGATTCAGCTGCTCAAAGCTTGTGGTCAGACTTTGTAGCCATGCAAGAAAAAATGCAAGGGTTAATGCAAACAGGACAAATGCCTAGCCAAGAAGATCAGACAGCCATGATGGAGTTGGGACAAAAAATTGAAGCTAATTCAATTTTGAAAAATTATTTTGATCAACAACAACGCTTGTCCATTTACATAGCAGATATTGAAAAAATTGTATTTGCTCCATTGCAAGAACTTGTTAAATAAGAGAGAAAGGAGTTGGATAATAGGTCTCAACTCCTTTTATTGTAAACCTAAAAAAATTCTTTATAAAATACTAAAAAACAAGAGAAATTAAGAAAAAATGCCTTGTTTTATGATAGAATAGTTATAATTATAGATTTTGGAGTGTATGAGATGAAGTTAAAGACGAATGCAAGACAATTGAAAGGAACAATTCGTGTTCCTGGAGATAAATCCATTAGCCATAGATCAATCATGTTTGGTAGTCTAGCTAAAGGTGTGACGACTGTTCGTGATATTCTACGTGGTGAGGATGTCCTTTCAACCATGCAAGTCTTTCGTGATTTAGGCGTAATAATTGAGGATGATGGTGAGATTGTCAAGGTTCATGGAGTTGGGTTTGACGGTTTAAAAGCTCCTAAAAATGCCTTAGACATGGGAAATTCAGGAACGTCTATTCGCTTGATTTCAGGTGTTTTAGCGGGACAAGATTTTGAAGCAAAGATGTTTGGAGATGATAGTTTATCCAAACGTCCAATGGATCGAGTGACTATCCCTTTATCTCAGATGGGAGCAACAATCTCAGGGCAAACCGAACGTGATTTACCTCCTTTGCAGATTCGTGGAAGTAAAACCCTAAAACCAATTCACTACCATCTACCTGTTGCTTCTGCTCAAGTGAAGTCAGCCTTGATTTTTGCAGCGCTACAAGCTGAGGGAGAGAGTATTATCATTGAAAAAGAAAAAACGCGTAATCATACTGAAGACATGATTGTTCAGTTTGGTGGAGAGATTTCTGTCAATGATAAAGAAATTCGTATTTCAGGGGGACAAGAATTTGTGGGACAAGATGTCACTGTTCCTGGAGATATTTCCTCAGCAGCCTTTTGGTTAGTGGCGGGACTTATTGTTCCAAATTCTAAAGTTGTTTTGGAAAATGTTGGGATTAATGAAACTCGTACAGGTATCATTGATGTGATTAAGAGCATGAATGGTAACATCACACTTTCGCAAGTTGATGAGGTTGCAAAATCAGCGACAATTACGGTTGAAACTTCTGATCTAGTTGGGACTGAAATTGCAGGTGATATTATTCCTCGCCTCATTGATGAGTTACCCATTATCACACTATTGGCTACTCAAGCTAAGGGAACAACTGTTATCCGTGATGCAGAAGAGTTAAAAGTTAAGGAAACAGACCGTATCCAAGTAGTTGCAGATGCCTTGAACGCTATGGGAGCAAATATTACACCTACTGAGGATGGCATGATTATTGAGGGAAGAACAGCCCTTCATGGTGCAACAATCAATACTTATGGAGATCACCGTATTGGGATGATGGCTGCTATTGCTGGTCTGTTGGTTAAAGATGGAGATGTTGTTCTTGAACGTGCGGAGGCGATTAACACAAGCTACCCGATGTTCTTTGATCATATGGAGGCATTGCTCAATGGCTAAAATTTTAATCGGATTTATGGGGGCAGGAAAAACCACAATTGCTCAGTTATTAGACCCTAATTATGTTGATATGGATGCTATCATCACTAAACGTATTGGGATGCCGATTGCAGATTTTTTTGCAAAAGAAGGAGAAGCAGCTTTTAGAAAGATTGAATCGGAAGTATTAGAAGAGCTTTTGAAAACCAATCAAGTTGTGTCAACTGGCGGTGGAGTTGTTGAAAGTGAGCATAATCGTCGCTTGTTAGCTGCTAATGCGGATACCATTTATCTAAAAGCAGATTTAGAAACAGTGCGCCAGCGTATTCAAGCAGATACAAAGAATATTCGACCGCTTTTTGTTAACAATACTAAAGAGGCTTTTCAAGCTTTATTTGACCGTCGTCAAGCCTTGTATGAAGAAGCTGCTAGCCGAGTTATTCTTGTATCTGGAAAAACACCTGCTGAAATTGTAGAGGAAATTGGATGAAGATAGCCTATTTGGGTCCAAGTGGCTCTTTTACACACAATGTTGCTTTAAAAACTTTTCCAAAAGAAGAGTTAATCCCATTTTCGAACATTACTGAAGTGATTAAGGCTTATGAAAGTCATCAGGTGACCTATGCCATTGTTCCAGTTGAAAACTCTATTGAGGGATCTGTTCATGAAACTTTGGATTATTTATTTCATCAAGCTAAAATTCATGCGGTGGTTGAAATTATTCAGCATATTAAGCAACAATTAATGGTTAAAAATGATGGAGAGCATATTGAAAAAATATTTTCTCATCCTCAAGCCATTGCTCAAGGGAAAAAGTACATCACAAAGCACTATCCAGATGCAAAGATTGAAATCACAGCTAGTACGGCCTATGCTGCTCGATATGTTTCGGAACATCCTAAGGAAGCTTTTGCAGCAATCGCTCCAGAAGCTGCAGCTAAAGAATATGGTTTGACTATTATTGCAAATGATATTCAGGAGATGGAAGAAAACTTTACGAGATTTTGGGTTTTGGGAGAGCAAAAGCCTGAGATTCAACTAAAAAAAATAGATCATAAACTTTCTTTAGCTTTAACTCTTCCAGATAATTTACCTGGTGCACTTTATAAGGCTCTATCTACGTTTGCTTGGCGAGGAATTGATTTAACAAAAATTGAGAGTCGCCCTTTAAAGACAACTCTAGGGGAATATTTCTTTATTGTCGATTTAGATAATGAAAACAATCAGTTGGTTGACTTTGCTCTAGAGGAGTTAGCTGTAATCGGAATTTCCTATAAAATTTTAGGTGATTATCCCGTTTTTCAATTATAATTATCGAATATTAGAATGAAACGT